>JBBKXP010000086.1:0-4383 GCA_037969545.1 Paracoccaceae bacterium
CCCCAGGGCTGCTACTGCCGCCCCGACGGCTCCCATCGTCGCTCCCAGAAAAAAACCGAACCGTCGACCGCGCCGCTGCATCAGCGGCGACAGCCAGGGTGCAGTTGTCATCGACCCGAACACGATCATCGAAATCGGCAAGGTGGCGAAGCAGGCCAGCGCAGTGCCCCGCACCATACCCTGACCGGCAAGCCCGCCGATGACAAAAATCATCGGCATCTGCGCGCCCAGTATCGCCTGCGCGGCGACCAGAACGATCACGTTGCGTTTAGCGCGGGCATCGTCGGGAAGGCTGTCGATGGTGGTCATGTTGGCATCGGTACGCAGGGCGCCGGGGATTGGCAATGGCCTCAGACCCGATCGATTAGATGCGCAAACGATCCGAACGCCCGCCCGTTGATCAGGCCCATCGGCGGCAGGTCTGTGCCTTCGGCGTCTTTGGCGGCGAACAGGGGCGTGCCCTTGGCGCTGACGCTGGTCGCATAGTGGAATTCGTGTGCCGTCCAATTGCCTGCGAACGGAGTTTGTAGTGTCTTCAGGTGCCGATACCCCAGATGGAGTCGGGAACGGGCAAACGAGGATTCAACGTGCAACAGCCCGGCCATTGGATGGATCGCGCCCGCGGCATCGGTCAGGCTGTCGCCCATGACCATATAGCCACCGCATTCACCGTAAATGGAGGTATCTTTCGGCGTATTCCTCAGGCTTTGCATGAAATTCAGATTTTGGGCCAGCCTGCCGGCGTGCAATTCGGGGTAACCGCCGGGCAGATAGATCAGATCGGTCTCTGGCGCCGGGTGATCTGCCAGAGGTGAAAAAAACGCGATCTCGGCCCCGGCGCTGCGCCAGTCGGCTAGAATGTGCGGATAGGCAAAGGCAAAGGCGGCATCCTGTGCAACGGCAATCCGCTGCGCCGGCGGTGGCATGCGCGGGCCATGGGTCGCGGGGAGCGATTGACCTGTCGCGGCAAGTGCCAAAAGCGCATCGATGTCCAGCGACTGGGTCATCAATGCCGCGGCGCTGTCAAGAAAGGCCTCAAGGTCCGGTCGCTCGTCTGCCTGCACCAGCCCCAGGTGGCGCGAAGGGTGTGCCAGTGCAGCAGTGCGCCGGATTGCGCCCAGAACCAGCAGACCCAGCGGTGCCAGTGCGCGACGCAACATTCCTTCGTGCCGCTCCGACCCGACATTGTTGAGGATCACTGCCGCCACATGAACCGCAGGATCAAAGTTGCGGAAACCATTGACCAAAGGCGACACCGAACCGGCCATCCGCGCGGCATCGACTACCAACACGACGGGCAGTCCCAACAAGCGCGCGATGTCGGCTGTCGCGCCCCGATTGTCTGGTGGCGCGCCGTCGAACAGGCCCATCGCGCCTTCGATGATCGCCAGTCCCGGTCCGCCGATCAACGACTTGATCCGGTCTGCCGACATCGCCCAGGCGTCGAGGTTGACGCAAGTCACCCCCGCGGCCACAGCATGAAAACGCGAGTCGATATAGTCAGGGCCGGATTTAGCGGGTTTCAGGACCACGCCGCGCTGCGCCAGCGCCCGCAGCAATCCCAGTGTTACCGTCGTCTTGCCGCTGCCCGATGCGGGTGCGGCAATGATCAGACCGCTCACGCAGTTTCGGCGGGACGCCCGCGCCCCAGAGGATCAAGGTTGCGCGGGCTGTCGCCGGCAAGCATCCCCTGCCAATCCAGCACCTGCCGCATCAGCACCGAACGACCGACGCAGATGATCGCCGGGGGCTCGAGACCGGAACGCGCCAGATCGGCCTCAACCTGGCTTAGGGTGGTTTCGAGCACTTTCTGGTCGGGCGTGGTCGCCGAACTGACAACCGCCACCGGTTCGGACAGATTGCGCCCGGCACTGATCAAGGCGGCCGCGATATGGGCCACATGCTTGATCCCCATGTAGATCACGATCACCTGAGAACCATCAGAAATCGCTTTCCAATTCAGCGAAGATGGCGTTTCGCCCGACTGATCGTGGCCGGTCACGAATGTCACCGATTGGTTCACGTCGCGGTGTGTCACCGGGATACCCGCATAGGCCAGCCCGCCAATCCCCGCGGAAACCCCGGGGATGATCCGGATCGGCACGCCATGCTGGACAAGCGTCTGCGCCTCCTCGCCACCGCGCCCGAACACAAAAGGGTCGCCACCTTTCAGGCGTAAAACCCGTTTGCCTGCCCGCGCCAGATCGACCAGTTGCAGAGAAATGTCGCGCTGTTTGGCCGATGGTTTGCCGCCGCGTTTACCTGCGTAGAGGTGGGCGGCCTGTGGCGCCCAGTCGAGGATGGCGGCATGCACCAGTGCATCATAAACGACCACATCGGCTTGTTGCAGGGCGTTCAGCGCGTGCAGCGTCAGCAGGCCGGGATCGCCCGGACCCGCACCACAAAGCCAGACCCAGCCGGGTTGCAGCCGCGGCCAGTCTTGACCGGGAAAGGACAAGGGATCATTCATCCCGTGGTTATGCCCGCACCCGACGTGAAACAAAAGCCGCCAAACGACACCCGATTGCGGATTGGCGGCACCTCGGGCTGCGCCTATAGTCCGCCCGATGACACGCAAACCTGCCGGAATGCTGCGCCGAGGCTGGACCACCGGGGCCTGTGCAACCGCCGCGACCAAGGCGGCGCTGATGGCGTTCTGGGGCGACGGGTTTCCTGAAAGCGTGACGATCACATTACCAAAAGGCGAGACGCCAGTGTTCGCGCTGGCACACCGCGATCGGGGGCCAGGCTGGGCCGAGGCGGGCATCGTCAAAGATGCGGGCGATGACCCGGACGTGACGCATGGCGCGTTAATCGTCGTTCGGGTCGCGGCATCGGCAGGCGGTGTCGTCTTCAAGGCGGGCGGGGGAGTCGGCACCGTCACCCGGCCGGGCGTGCCGATCGCGGTCGGCGAGGCCGCCATCAACCCGGTGCCAAGGGCGATGATGGACGAGGTCGTCGCCGAAATGGCGGGCGACTATGGCCAGTCACCTGACATCACGATCACCGTTTCGGTGCCGGGCGGGGCCGAGATCGCGTTGAAAACATGGAATCCGCGATTGGGCATCACTGGTGGCCTGTCAATTCTGGGCACAACCGGGATCGTCCGGCCGTTCTCCTGCGCCGCCTGGATCGCTTCGATCCATCGTGGCATCGACGTCGCCCGCGCCTCTGGTCTGACCCATGTCGCGGGGTGCACGGGGTCGACAAGCGAAGCCGCAGTGCAGGGCCTTTATACGCTGCCCGATCACGCAATGTTGGATATGGGCGATTTTGCTGGCGGGTTGCTGAAGTACCTGCGCGGCCACCCTGTGCCGCGCCTGACCATCGGCGGCGGCATTGGCAAGCTTGCCAAACTGGCACAGGGGGCGGTTGATCTTCACTCAGGCCGCTCGCAAGTGGATTTTGCGGTTTTGGCAGATTGGGCGGACAATGACCGGCTCCGGACCGTCAACACCGCATTGGAAGCCTATCAACTTTCAGGTAAAAAGCTGGTGGACAAGATAGCAGTCGAGGCCTTGGCGAAGGTGCGGGAACAGTTGCCCGATACCGTCTGCGATATTGTCATGACTGACCGTGCCGGGCATATCATCGCGCGGGCCAAAGGATGACCGTGCTACTGCTGGCCGGGACCGGCGAAGCCAAACGGATTGCCTGGGGATTGGTGGACAGCCGCCTGCCGGTGATCGCTAGTCTTGCCGGGGCAACCCGCGATCCCGAACCGCTGCCGGTGTCGACGCGGCACGGCGGTTTTGGCGGTGCCGAGGGGTTCGTCGCCTATCTGAAAGAAGCAAAAATCAGCGCGGTGATGGACGCAACGCACCCTTTTGCCGTCAATATCACCAATCGCACGGCGGCGATTTGTGCCGACCGGCACCTGCCTTACCTGCAATTCCTGCGCCCCGCGTGGTCGCCGGAATCCGGTGACAACTGGACGACGATACCGACCGAGGAGGCGGCAGCGGCCCACATCCGGCCCGGCGCAACGGTATTTCTGGGCACCGGCCGGCAGACCCTTGAACGGTTTGCAAATCTCGAGGGTCGCCGGGTGATCTGCCGCCAGATCGACCCGCCCACCGCGCCGTTTCCGTTCGAGGGCGGCGAATACCTGATCGGGCGGCCACCCTTTCCCGTGGCCGACGAGGAAAAGTTGTTTCGCCAGCTTGGGATCGACGTGGTGGTGGTCAAGAATGCCGGCGGCATTGCCAGCAAGACCAAGCTGATCGCCGCCCGCAACCTCGGCCTGCCGGTCCTGATGATTGCGCGACCGGCGATGCCGGATGCGCCAAGGGTCGATACCATCGCGGCGGCACTTGATTGGGTGCGGCGGCTGTGATCGGGCGGATCATCATGACCGATGCATGCGTCGCCGAAGGCGCGGCC
>JBBKXP010000087.1:0-9381 GCA_037969545.1 Paracoccaceae bacterium
GTGACGCTGGTCGAAGGCAATACGATTGACGTGTCGACCGGGCTGTAAGGCGGTCGGGAAGAAATGGCAAAGGCCCTCGTGGGAGCGAGGGCCTTTTGCGTTGGAAGACGGTAATTCAATAATTTAACACTTGAATACGTTTGGAAAGCCCTGAGCGCATTCATATTTCGGCTTCTTTTTGAAAGTTGTAAGCAAACTTTCCCGCATTCGCCCGCAATTCTTCGAGAGCGCTAGATATCATGGCCCTGCCAAGCATGTCGCCGACTTCTTCGGGAGTAGCATTTTGCATGCGTTCCAAGTCTCGCAGCTGTCGCACAGCAAAAGCGAGGCCCATAGCGTGCATTTCAACAAAGTCTCTTGTTACGTCAAGAGCCTGATTAACACCGTCAAACGCACCCAGTGCTGCCGCCAAAAACTCTAGATCGTTGGTTTCTTGACCGACTACGTCAAGGAAGTATACGTGTGCAAGGCCAGCAACTTGTTAGAGATGTTCCTTTTCGTCATTCGCTGCAGAGTTCGTTTCTAGAATTTTGCCCTTATTCTTGTTGCGTCGAAACCAATTCCACATGCGTCGCGCTCCCTTTCGGTGCTCTTGGTCATTTTTCGATATTATTCAACTTCCAAAAAAGAGGAAGGTCAAACAAATATGATGTAACACTACCTTGTCCATCCTGTTTTCGTTCGGACAGCGGACCGAGAATCTTTGGCCCAAGTAGCATATGTCTTGGGTCGATTCATCTTCTCACAAAAGACCGTGTATAGCTTGGTGCAGATCAATCACCCAATCGACCAACCGCATCCTGTGATCGCAGTATGGCCATCACCAACATGCTCTCTCCATCAATCCGATAATAGACGGAGTGGGCCTTGCAAACGCTGCGTCGGTATCCAGCCCGAATATGATCTACCTCTGGATACCGAAGGGGATCGCTGCCGATGGTCTCGAAATGAGCGAAGAGCTGCCAGAAGTATTCATCCGCTTGCACAACGCCCCATTCTTTCACCCCGTATTGGTGAATACCGATCAGGTCGTCGCGGGCTTCCTCGGATAGCCTATAGGTCGCCATTCTGGCGCAACTCGCTTTTCGATCTTGCCAAAATCTGGTCGGGCGTTTCGCCGGTAAACCCGCGCTGCTCGGCCCGGATCAGTTTGGCGCGGATATCGTCCACGCCGCTTTCGATCTCGCGGACCCGGCGCAGGGCATCGTTGACGGCCTCGGTGTGGGTCTTGAACTCGCCGCTGTCGACGCGGGTTTGTAGCCAAGTGTGGTTGGGTTCGCTGAGTGTGATGGTCTGTCGGGGCATGGCCACGTCCTCTCTGGTTGGTGCAGATATACACCAAAATCGACCGGTTGGCAATCTGCCCGATAACCCGCCGTAAACCCTAGACGCCCCCCCGCACCTCTGCTATCAGCCGCCAATCAACCGGCCCCGGATTCGTTCCGGGGTCGTTTGTTTCATGAACCACGGGCACCTGCGGGGGCCTTCAACCACCGGGCCTGCCCCACATGGGCCGCCCGCAAAGCAACGGAAGACAGAAAGCATGGCACTCAAGTCGTATAAGCCGACGACGCCAGGCCAGCGTGCGCTGGTGCTGATCGACCGTTCGGAGCTTTGGAAAGGTCGCCCTGTCAAATCCCTCACCGAGGGTTTGAGCAAACATGGTGGCCGGAACAATACCGGACGGATTACGATGCGTCGCATCGGTGGGGGTGCCAAACGCCTCTATCGGATCGTCGATTTCAAGCGGACCAAATTCGACATGCCGGCGGTCGTCGCCCGGATCGAATATGACCCGAACCGGACTGCCTTTATCGCCCTGATCCAATACACGGACGGCGAGCAGGCGTATATTCTGGCGCCACAGCGTTTGGCCGTCGGTGACAAGGTCATCGCCGGGGCCAAGCAGGACATCAAGCCGGGCAACGCGATGCCGTTTTCGGGCATGCCGATCGGCACGATTGTCCACAATATCGAGATGAAGCCGGGCAAGGGCGGCCAGATCGCCCGTGCGGCAGGCACCTACGCCCAGTTCGTCGGTCGTGACGGCGGCTATGCCCAGATCCGTCTGTCGTCGGGCGAACTGCGGCTGGTCCGTCAGGAATGCATGGCCACCATCGGTGCCGTGTCCAACCCCGACAACTCCAACCAGAACCTCGGCAAGGCCGGGCGCAACCGCAACTACGGCATCCGTCCGTCGGTGCGCGGCGTCGCGATGAACCCGATCGACCACCCGCATGGTGGAGGTGAAGGGCGCACATCCGGGGGCCGCCATCCGGTGACGCCCTGGGGCAAGCCGACCAAGGGTGCCCGCACCCGTGACAAGAACAAGGCGTCCAGCAAGCTCATCGTGCGCTCGCGGCACCTCAAGAAGAAAGGGCGCTGATCTATGGCACGCTCAGTATGGAAAGGCCCTTTTGTCGACGCATATGTGTTGAAAAAGGCCGAAACGTCGCGCACAGGCGGACGTAACGAAGTCATCAAGATCTGGTCGCGCCGCTCGACGATCCTGCCGCAGTTCGTCGGCCTGACGTTTGGCGTCTACAACGGCAAGAAACATATCCCCGTCAACGTCAGCGAAGACATGATCGGTCAGAAGTTCGGCGAATACAGCCCGACCCGGACCTATCATGGCCATGCCGCCGACAAAAAAGCAAAGCGGAAATAAGCCATGAGCAAGGATAAAAATCCCCGCCGCGTGGCCGAGAACGAAGCCATGGCAAAACTGCGCATGCTTCGCACCAGCCCACAGAAACTCAACCTTGTCGCCGCGATGATCCGTGGCAAGAAGGTGGAAAAGGCCCTGACGGACCTGACGTTCAGCAAAAAGCGGATCGCCGAGGACGTCAAGAAGTGCCTGCAGTCGGCCATCGCCAACGCCGAAAACAACCATAACCTCGACGTCGATGAACTGGTCGTCGCCGAGGCCTATGTCGGCAAGAACCTGATCATGAAACGCGGCCGCCCACGCGCCCGCGGCCGTTTCGGCAAGATCATCAAACCGTTCTCGGAACTGACCATCAAGGTTCGTCAAGTCGAAGCCATAGGGGAGCAAGCATAATGGGCAACAAAGTCAATCCCGTCGGCATGCGCCTTCAGGTCAACCGTACCTGGGACAGCCGCTGGTTCGCCGATAGCAAGGATTTCGGCAACCTTCTGCTCGAAGACCTCAAGATCAAGGCCTTCATCCGCGAAGAGTGCAAACAATCCGGCGTCAGCCGCGTGATCATCGAACGGCCGCACAAAAAGTGCCGGGTGACGATCCACGCTGCCCGCCCCGGTGTCATCATCGGCAAGAAGGGTGCAGACATCGAAGGTCTGCGCAAGAAGCTGGCGAAACTGACCAAATCCGAACTGCATCTCAACATCGTCGAGGTCCGCAAGCCGGAGCTGGACGCGATGCTGGTCGGTGAATCAATCGGTCAGCAGCTTGAGCGCCGGGTCAGCTTTCGGCGTGCGATGAAGCGTGCCGTGCAGAACGCCATGCGGATGGGGGCCCTCGGGATCCGGGTCAACGTTGCTGGTCGTCTGGGCGGTGCCGAAATTGCCCGTACTGAATGGTATCGTGAAGGCCGCGTGCCTCTGCATACCCTGCGCGCCGACATCGACTATGCGCTGTACGAGGCAAAAACCGCCTATGGCATCATCGGGATCAAGGTCTGGATCTTCAAAGGCGAGATCATGGAACACGATCCCCAAGCCCGTGATCGCCGCCAGGCCGAGCTGCAAGAGGGCGCCATGCCCCGCGGCCCGCGCCGTGACCGGTAAGGAGTAGAGAAGATGCTGCAACCAAAGCGCACCCGATTTCGCAAGCAGTTCAAAGGCCGGATCAAGGGCGAGGCCAAAGGTGGCTCGGACCTGAACTTTGGCACCTACGGCCTGAAAGCGACCGAACCCGAGCGGGTCACCGCCCGCCAGATCGAGGCCGCCCGCCGTGCCATGACCCGCCACATGAAACGGCAGGGCCGTGTCTGGATCCGGATTTTCCCGGATGTGCCGGTCACGTCCAAACCCGTCGAAGTGCGGATGGGTAAGGGCAAGGGCTCGGTCGATTTCTGGGCCTGCAAGGTCAAACCCGGTCGGATCATGTTCGAGATCGACGGCGTCGACGAAGTCACCGCCCGCGAGGCCCTGCGCCTGGCAGCGATGAAGCTGCCGATCAAGACACGGACGATTGTCAGAGAAGATTGGTAAATCTTCTCTGAGTGCGGTGTAGCGAATTTGCGCAGCAAACTCGCGGGCCGCACCCCGTCACGAGTTAAGAGCCCCCGTCTTACAAGGGCGGGGGCTTCTTCTTTTCAACGGTCTCGGCTATTCCACTCTTATGCCCAACATTTCCTCTCTCTTCGTCACCCGCCTCTACCACGCCGCCCTTTCCGAGCACGGCAAACCCGTAGACGCCGGCGAACTCGCCGCGTCCTGCCTGTCGATCGCCGAGGATGACGAGGCCGGGCAGGTCTGGTGCGAAGACAACAACTTTCCCGGCTACACCTCTTATGCCTCGCTGACCGACCTTGGCTGGCGATTCCCGATCTTCAAATCGCTGGTCAAGGTTCTCGACAAACACGTCGCCGCCTTTGCCCGCGATCTGGCGTTCGATCTGGGCGACAAGAAACTGAAACTCGACAGCCTCTGGATCAACATCCTGCCCGAGGGCGGCATCCATACCGGCCACCTCCACACCCATTCCGTCATTTCCGGCACGACCTATGTGGCGATGCCCGCGGGGACGAGCGCGATCCGGTTCGAAGACCCCCGCTTGGCGATGATGATGGCCGCACCGGGGCGGACCAAGGATGCGCCCGAGGACCGGCGCATTTTCGTCTATGAGGCACCAGCGGTCGGCGACGTGCTGCTCTGGGAAAGCTGGCTGCGCCACGAGGTGCCGATGAACATGGCCGAGGCGGAGCGGGTGTCGGTGAGTTTCAACTATGGGTGGACATAGCGGTTGAATGGTGTATATACATATGGGCATACAAGAGGCACACGATGATTCATAGCAAGGTCCGCAAGGTCGGCAATTCCGCCGTGATGACCCTTACAGCAGAAATGCTCGCGATCCTCGACGTCAAGGAAGGCGACAGCCTTTCCGTGGTCCGCGGCGATGACGGGTCGCTCCGGATCATGGCGCATGACCCTGTACTTGTCCGGGCGCTCGAAGCGGCAGAGATCGTGATGGATGAAAACCGTGATCTGTTACAGGGGCTTGCGTGACAGGCCCGGTCTGGGTTCCGCTTGCCGCCGTCATCATCATCCACGACCGCCAGATTTCGCGCCACGGTGGTGCTGCGGGTCTGCGGGATCGCACCCTTCTCGAAGCGGCATGTGCACGTCCGATCAACCGCGCGGCCTATGGCCAAATGGGCCTGATTGACCTTGCTGCGGCCTATACGTTCGGCATCGCCAAAGCCCACGCGTTCGTCGACGGCAACAAAAGAACGGCCTTTGCGACCGCTGCGACCTTCCTGCGGCTTAACGGGATCGGCATCCGGCCCGATCCGGTCGAGGGCATCAGAATGATCGAGGATTTGGCGCAAGGGCGTGTGACCGAAGCGGCGTTTTCGGACTGGCTTGCTAAATCGAGCCTCGCTTTGCGCTGAGACTTTCAATCATCGGACGCGGTGGCGAAAACGTTCGGTGTACATTCGGACAGCACGGCGGGTTCAAACGACAGCCAAAGCAAAAGTTCACCCACGAGGCACGACGCCGCCAACCCGGAAGTTGTTGTAAACTTGCCCTTGCCAACCCCAACTCCCCCCCCTATACGGCGCACTTCACCACCCCTCCACTGGAATCAGGGTGACCCGAAAGGGGCCCTCCGGTGATGTTGAAAGGAACCGTCCGATGGACGCCAAAGAACTGCGTAACAAGACGCCCGATGAACTTCGGACCGAACTTGTGAACCTCAAGAAAGAAGCCTTTAACCTGCGGTTTCAGCAGGCCACCGGGCAACTGGAAAACACCGCAGCGATGCGCAATGCCCGTCGTGGCGCAGCCCGCGTCAAGACCATTTTGAACCAGAAAGCGGCCGAAGCTGCCAAGTCGGAGGCCAAGTAATGCCCAAGCGTATCCTCCAGGGCGTCGTGACGTCCAACCAGAACGCCCAGACCGTGACCGTATCGGTCGAACGGCGTTTCAAGCATCCGCTGCTGCACAAGACCGTGCGGAAGTCGAAGAAATACCGTGCCCACGACGAAGCCAACAGCTTCAACGTCGGCGACATGGTCCGCATTCAGGAATGTGCGCCGAAATCGAAAACCAAACGCTGGGAGGTTCTCGCCGCCGAGGCTTGAACAACCCGGTTCAATCGAAACCCTGGGGCAGATGTCCCCAAAGGTCGGGCGAAACCTAAATGATCCAGATGCAGACCAACCTGGATGTTGCTGACAACAGCGGCGCGCGCCGTGTGCAGTGCATCAAGGTCCTGGGTGGTTCCCACCGTCGTTACGCCAGTGTCGGTGACATTATCGTCGTGTCGGTCAAGGAAGCCATCCCGCGTGGCAAGGTGAAGAAAGGCGACGTGCGCAAAGCCGTCGTCGTGCGCACCGCCAAGCAGGTCCGTCGCGAAGACGGCACCGCAATCCGTTTCGACAGCAACGCAGCCGTCATCATCAACAACAACAACGAGCCGATCGGCACCCGCATCTTTGGGCCAGTCGTGCGCGAGCTGCGGGCCAAGAACTTCATGAAGATCATCTCGCTTGCTCCGGAGGTGCTGTAATGGCTGCCAAACTGCGCAAGGGCGACAAGGTCGTCGTATTGGCCGGCAAGGACAAGGGCCTGAAGGGCGAAATCACGTCCGTTGATCCCAAGGCAGGCAAGGCCGTGGTCGAAGGCGTCAACATCGCCATCCGCCACGTCAAGCAAAGCCAGAACGATCAGGGCGGCCGTGTCCCGAAAGCGATGCCGCTGGACCTGTCCAACCTGTCCCTGATGGACGCCAAAGGCAAAGCCACCCGCGTCGGGTTCCGTATGGAGAACGACAAAAAGGTGCGTTTCGCCAAGACCACGGGAGACGTGATCTGATGCTCGACACAGCAAAATACACTCCGCGTCTGAAGTCCGCCTACAAGGACACCGTTCGCGCCGCGCTGAAAGAACAGTTCGGCTACAAGAACGACATGCAGATCCCCAAGTTGGAAAAGATCGTGCTGAACATCGGCTGCGGCGCCGAAGCAGTCCGCGACAGCAAAAAGGCGAAATCGGCGCAGGATGACCTGACGACGATTGCCGGCCAAAAGGCTGTCGTGACAAAGGCCAAGAAATCGATCGCCGGTTTCCGCGTCCGTGAAGACATGCCGCTGGGCACCAAGGTGACGCTGCGCGGCGACCGGATGTACGAATTCCTTGACCGTCTGATCACCGTCGCAATGCCCCGTATTCGCGACTTTCGCGGTGTGTCCGGCAAATCGTTCGACGGTCGCGGCAACTATGCCACCGGCCTCAAGGAACACATCGTTTTCCCCGAGATCAACTTCGACAAGATCGATGAGAACTGGGGCATGGACATTGTGATCTGCACCACCGCGAGCACTGACGCGGAAGCCAAGGCGCTGTTGAAAGCTTTCAACATGCCCTTCAACAGCTGATCGCGCAGGGAGATTTAAATATGGCGAAGAAATCCATGATCGAGCGCGAGAAAAAGCGCGAAAAGCTGGTGGCGCAATTTGCTGACCGGCGTAAGGCGTTGAAGCTGATCATCAACGACAAGTCCAAGCCCGTGGAAGAGCGGTTCAAGGCCACCCTTGAGCTGGCAGACCTGCCCCGCAACTCTTCGGCCACGCGACTGCACAATCGTTGCCAACTCACCGGGCGTCCGCACGCCTATTACCGCAAACTGAAAATCAGCCGGATTGCGCTGCGCGACCTTGGGTCGAACGGCGAGATTCCCGGCATGGTCAAGTCGAGCTGGTAAGGAGCATTTGATATGAACGATCCTATCGGTGATATGCTGACCCGCATCCGCAACAGCCAGATGCGCGGCAAGGGCATGGTCGAAACCCCGGCGTCCAAACTGCGCGCCTGGGTTCTGGATGTGCTGGCCGACGAAGGCTATATCCGCGGCTATGAAAAGATCGATGGCAAGGACGGTCATCCGGCCCTGAAAATCGAACTGAAATACTACGAAGGCACCCCTGTCATTCGCGAGATCAAACGGGTCAGCAAACCCGGGCGTCGCGTCTATATGGGCGTCAAGGACATCCCCTCGGTCCGTCAGGGTCTGGGTGTGTCGATTGTCTCCACCCCCAAGGGTGTGATGTCGGATGCAAAAGCACGCAGCGCCAATGTTGGCGGCGAAGTGCTTTGCACCGTCTTCTGAGGAGGTCTGACAATGTCGAGAATTGGTAAAAAGCCGGTCGAGATGCCGAAAGGCGTCACGGCCTCGCTGTCCGGCCAGACGATCGAAGTGAAGGGGCCGAAAGGCACCCGCAGCTTTACCGCGACGGATGATGTGACGCTGAAAATTGACGGCGATGCCGTCACCGTCACGCCCCGTGGCATGTCCAAGCGGGCCCGCCAGCAATGGGGGATGTCGCGCAGCCAGGTTGAAAACTGCGTCATCGGCGTCACCACGGGTTTCCGCAAAGAGCTTGAAATCAACGGCGTCGGCTATCGTGCGAACATGCAGGGCAACACCCTGAAACTTGCGCTGGGTTACAGCCATGACGTGCTGTTCGATATCCCGGCCGGGGTGACGATCACCGCCCCCAAGCAGACCGAAATCATTGTTGAAGGGATCGACCAGCAGCTTGTCGGCCAGGTCGCCGCGAACATCCGCGAGTGGCGTGCCCCCGAGCCCTACAAGGGCAAGGGCATCAAGTACAAGGACGAGTATATCTTCCGCAAAGAAGGCAAGAAGAAGTAAGGATCGCAAAAATGGCAAACAGCAAAAGAACATTGTTTCTCAAGCGCCGTATGCGCGTTCGGAGCAAATTGCGCAGCGTTAACGCCGGGCGCGTGCGCCTGTCGGTGCATCGGTCGAACAAGAATATCAGCGCCCAGCTGATCGACGATGCGAACGGCGTGACGCTTGCCGCCGCATCGACCCTCGAAAAGGGTCTGGGCGTGGTCGGCAAGAACAATGTCGACGCGGCGAAAAAGGTTGGCGCGGCGATTGCCGAACGGGCGAAAAAAGCCGGCGTCGATGCCGCCTATTTCGACCGCGGCGGTTTCCTGTTTCACGGCAAGGTCAAGGCTCTGGCCGACGCCGCCCGTGAGGCTGGCTTGAAAATCTAAGTGCAGGTGGGCCGTTTGGCCTGCCTCGATGATCCGGGGGCCCTGGCCCATCGGGATCGGAAATCAGCGGCGCAGGACGCCGGAATGACTTGAAGGAGGCCGACATGGCCAGAGAACAGAACAACCGGGGCGGTCGCGGTGGCC
>JBBKXP010000088.1:0-2958 GCA_037969545.1 Paracoccaceae bacterium
GCCGACGATCCATAGGAACGCGCTGTTCCGCCACGGCTTTGCGCGCGGGGTCGGTGGCACACGTTGATGCGCCACTTGAGCAAACAAATCAGGCAACTCTCGGGGCGATCCGCGCGGCAGGCGTCAGATCAGCTGAACAGCATCCCACCGTTGATATCGACGTTGGCGCCGGTCATGAACGCCGCCTTGTCCGACGCGAGGAACGCCACAAGGTTAGCCGTATCCATCGGCTGCCCCTCACGTTTGACCGGTGCTGCATTGGCGACGTTCTTGCGCACTTCGGGTTTGGTGTGGACGTTGTGGAAATCGGTATCGACCATGCCGGGGCACAGCGCATTGACCCGGATGTTCGGACCGAGTTCCTTGGCCAGACCACGGGTCATAGTCATCACCGCGCCTTTGGATGCCGCATAGGCGACCGACCCCGGCCCGCCGCCGTCGCGCCCGGCCTGACTGGCCAGATTGACGATGGCCCCCTTGTCCATGTGCGGCAGGCAGGCCTTGACCATCAGGAAGGTGCTGGTCAGGTTCAGGTCCATCACCGCGTTCCAATGGTCCAGCGACATGTCGGGGATCGTCTTGCGGGCGATCATGCCGCCGGTGTTGTTGACCAGAATGTCGACCTTGCCGAATGCCGCCACGGTAGCGGCAACCAGCGCGTCAGCGTCAGCCTCTCGGGTGAGGTCGCCCTGCACCGCGATGGCCTTGCCACCGGCGGCGGTGATTTCGGCCACTGCGCTGTCGGCACCGGCACTGCTCGCATGGTAATTGATGGCGACGCTGGCTCCTTCTTGCGCCAGCCGCAAGGCGCACGCGCGACCGATATCACGACCACCGCCGGTGACGATTGCAGCTTTGCCTACCAATTCCATTTTCGTTCCTTTGCTGGAGTCGTGGGATGCCGTTTCGGACACATGTCCCAATAAGAGGTATTCTCTTGTCGTAATCTGGTATACTAGTATTTAAGCAAGGGCAAACATTAAGCGTGACATCTGGCGGCGATGGGTGTGCGACAGCTGCATTGCCGCCGTCGCCATCTGGAAAACCGCCAGGGATCGGGCTAACTTCGGACTTTCAAGGGAGAGACCGATGCAAACGATGACGGCACCCGATCGACGCAACAGTTCCGAGATCGTCTTTGATTATCTCTATGACGAGATCGTTTCCCTGCGCATGTTGCCCGGTGCCAAGATTTCCGAGGTCGAGATCGCTAACCGCTTCAAGGTCTCGCGTCAGCCGGTGCGCGACGCCTTTAGCCGTCTTGGCAACCTTGACCTGCTGCAAGTGCGTCCGCAACGCGCGACGGAGGTGCGGCGTTTTTCATCCGAGGCCATCGCCGCCGCCCGCTTTGTGCGTGCCGCCGTCGAGGTCGAGGTGTTGCGGCTGGCGGCGCAAGGATGGGACGGAACCAAGATGACGCTGCTCGAGGATAGCCTTGCCCAGCAGCAAAAGGTGCTGAAGGCGGGCGATGCCGATGCGTTTCACAGGCTCGATTACGCGTTCCACCGCACCCTGTGCCACATCGCCGGGGCCGATCATGCGTTCGAGATCATCGCCCAGAAAAAGGAACTGGTGGACCGGCTTTGCGTCTTGAGCCTGATGGAAAACGACCAGATGGCGCAGCTTTACAAGGACCACAGCCAGATTGTCGATTGTATCGCTGCGGGTGATGCCCCAGGTGCCGTCGAGATGGGGCGGCGTCACCTGTCGCGTCTGGATGCGACGGTCGACAGCATTCGGAAATCCCATGCGGACTATTTCGACGACTGAGCACGTTTGGGTCCGGAGCCGAGGCAGAGGGCAATCGCTAGAGAAAATCGTCACGGCGGGGGGTGAAGCAGTCGATCAGTGTGCCGGGTTCAAGGCAGACGCAGCCATGCGTGACATGCGAGGGCACCACGAAACTTTCGCCGGGGCCGACCTCGGTTTCTGTACTGTTCAGGCTGAACCTCAACCGCCCCGAGCGCACGAAGGTCGATTGCACGCGGGGGTGGCTTTGCAGGGCACCGGTGGCCCCCGCCTTGCCAAAGCTGAAATCGACGACCATCAGGTCGGGATGGTCGGCAAGCACCTGCCGGGTCACGCCGGGGCCCGTTTCGATCTTGGGAAAGGCGGTCAAGTTATCCTTGTTCCGGCATCAGCGGCCCGATTGTACGCCGATCTGATAAAGTAGTATACCAGTTCGGTCAATCCGTCGCTGACGGCACTTGCGGGCAAAGGGGACATCAAAAATGCCAACAGATTTTCTGTCGATCGGCGAATGTATGGTCGAACTGGCACCGCTGGCCGGGGCAGGGACCTATCAGATGGCCTTTGCCGGCGATACGCTGAACACGGCCTGGTATGTGCGCCGGCTGCGCCCCGCTTGGCAGGTCGACTACCTGACCCGGATCGGCAAGGACGCGGTTTCAGAGCGGATTCTGGGGTTCCTGTCCGGATCCGGGATCGGGATCGCGCATGTCTCGCGCGATCTCGATCGGTCTGTCGGCCTGTACCTTATCGATCTTGTCGCTGGCGAACGCCATTTCAGTTATTGGCGCGGCCAGTCCGCGGCGCGGCTGCTGGCACAGGACAGGGGCGTCTTGGATGCCGCGATGGCGCAGGCGCGGCTGATCTACTTTTCCGCCATCACGTTGGCTATTCTTGACGGTGCCGGGCGCAAGAACCTGTTGGAGTCGCTGGCGGCGGCGCGCGCGAAGGGTCAACTGGTCGTCTTTGACACCAATCTGCGCCCCCGCCTTTGGGCTCACCTGGATGCGATGCGCGACGGTGTGATGCTGGCGGCCGAGGTGGCCGACATCGTCCTGCCGTCCTACGACGATGAGGCGCTCCATTTTGGCGATGCCACGCCCGAAGCAACCCGCGAGAGATATCGCGCTGCCGGGGCGGTTACCGTCGTGGTCAAGAACGGCGGCGGCCCGGTGCATTGGGTGCAGGGCGGCCCGAGCGGAGTCGAAC
>JBBKXP010000089.1:0-2857 GCA_037969545.1 Paracoccaceae bacterium
CTTAGTCAGATAACTCTCGCCACTCCTAATTGCTAAGTGACCAAGAGGTCTGATCTGCCAAATCAAACCGGCGTAAATCCCTAGAAGTATATCTATAGGATATTGCGCCGAAAAACTTAGGAGGGCTCACCGAGAGGTGGGCCTTTTTCCTTTTGGAGAGAACATGATTACTGAACAACAATTCAAACTAGCATCTTCGATACAAGAGCAAGTCAGGGGCAATTCCACGGAGTTCCATACAGCCTGCAACAAGGTACTCTTTAATGCTGCTGCATCAGCTTCCAATGATGTGTCGAAGCAATCAATGGAGTTTCAGGTGCATGTTGTTAATTCCGGAACAGGGACTGGAAAGACGACCTTCTGCGCCGCACTCATGGCTGCTTGTTACAACACGCTTCCTGACTATGCCGGAGCCTATGTCGTTCGCCCTGAATAACCATGATCTCTCTGTTTTCGCTTGATAATCGGGGGTTTTGTGTAGGTTCTTGGTGCAGCATTTGGTATAATCGCGGTCGGAACCCTGCAATTTTGAGCCGTGATATGAAGCCCAGAAAGCCGCCCCTGGAACAGGACGATCTGCTGCGCGCACGGCTGGTCGAGATGATCGACATGCGCCACGCTCTAGTGAAACTTGCCAACCTGATCGTGTGGGAGGTGTTCGAACGGGAATGGGCCGGCTTCTTCCCGTCACATACCGGTCGCCCCGCCACACCGCCGCGCCTGGTCGCGGGGCTCTTCTACCTCCAGCACGCCTTCCGTCTGTCCGATGAGGCGGTCGTGGCGCGGTGGGCGGAGAATCCTTACTGGCAGCATTTCTGCGGCGAGACATTCTTCCAGCACCGCCTGCCGATCGATGCTTCTTCGATGACACGCTGGCGCAACCGCATCGGCGAAGAAGGCGTGGAGTGGCTGCTGACCGAGACGATCAAGGCGGGACAACGCGCCGGGACGGTGCAGGACGATCATCTGAAGAAGGTCACCGTCGATACCACGGTGATGGAAAAGAACATCGCGCACCCAACCGACGCCCGGCTTTACGAGACCGCACGGCGCAAGCTGGTCGGGCTGGCGCGCGAGGCCGACATCAGCTTGCGCCAGAACTACAACCGTCTTGGTCCCCGGCTTTCCGGGCAGGTGGGTCGCTATGCCCATGCCCGGCAATTCAAGCGGATGCGCAAGGCGCTGCGCCGTCTCAAGGGTTATACCGGCCGCGTATTGCGCGACATCGAGCGGCAGATGGAAAAGGTGGTCGAGGGGCCGCTGAAATCACGGCTGCAAGAGATGGTGGCACTGGTGAACCGGCTGCTGGCGCAGAAGCCGAAGGACAAGAAAAAGCTCTACAGCCTGCATGAGCCCGCCGTCGACTGCATCTCAAAAGGCAAGGCGCACAAGCGCTACGAGTTCGGCACGAAGGTCAGTGTGGCCACAACCAACAAGGGTGGCTTCGTGGTCGGGATGCGGGCACTGCCAGGAAACCCCTATGATGGCCATACCTTGCACGAGGCGCTCGAACAGGTTGAAATCCTGACCGATCGGCGTCCACAGATGGCCTTCGTCGATCGGGGCTACCGCGGCCACGGCGTCGAGACCGTGAAAGTCTTCATCAGCGGTGCGCGGCGCGGCGTCACCAAAACCATCGCGAAACTGCTACGACGACGAAGCGCCATCGAGCCGATGATCGGCCACATGAAGAACGATGGCCGCCTGGCGCGATGCCCGTTGAAGGGAACCACCGGCGATGCCCTCTTCGCGGTCCTGTGCGGCTGCGGTCACAACATCCGCATGATCCTGAGGCACCTCAGGGTGTTCTTGTGCCAGCTGACCTGGCTGATCGCCCTTGGCCAACAGTTCAAGCAGATCGTCCAAGGCCGTCGAAGCCAGGAAATCGCTGTCTGACAGCGTTGTTCAAGGCGAACTATGTCGTAGGAACAATAATCGAAGCGCAAGCTGTATATGATCTTCTGCGTTCAATGCTTGGCGAGTTCGCCAGTATTAGTATCTACACGTCAGAGCATAGCAGCAGGACTGCAGAACAGGACCGCAGCAAGGAGGTTCAACGGCACGTCGATCAGTATGGGACTACCAGCAAGATTGAGCTAGGCAAGCACCGGATCATAGTCTGCACACACGAGTTGTGGTGCCAGAAAGAAGACGGATCGAACGCTGGAGTTCGACAGTTTGGAAGACGGCCCCGGTGCAATGTGTTTATCGACGAGTTTCCGTCCAGTGTCGGCATCATCGAAGTCGTTCCTGCTGATCTACAGGCGCTTGCGGATGAGCTAGATCGTCATCCTGACTACCGCAGTTGCGCACTTATCGTTCGGGATGCACTAGACAAGCATTGGCGGCAGTGTGGTAGCAACGGCCTGTTTGACCACGCTAACCTCGTTGACGCTATCGACCTCATAGAACTTCGGGCCATTCCGCCGGAACTAGTGTCAGAGGCTACTAATCCGGCACAGGTGCACAATGCTCTTTCGGCTATTCTCAGAGCCTCTGCGGGTCGCGGATTTCTTTGGCGGGCCAGAGCAGCCAAGGAGGGCGGGAGTACAGGCTTGAGGAAGTTGGTGGCGTACGAGAACAAATTCCGAGCACATCCGGGACTTGTCGTTCTCGATGCAACCGCCGACTGTCGCACTGAGATAGATAACCAGCGCCTATTCAAGACCCACTCCAGTCCGGCAGTGGATTACCGCCATCTCAGTATCATTCAAGTTCAAGCGCCGGTTGGTATGAACGGTATCTCAAGTCGCTCTGCCAGTGCCGAAGACATAAAGAACTATGCCGAGTGGATTATCGGGACAGTACGTTCCAACAAAGGCACTCATGAAAAGGTCCTCGTCGTTGTACCGCTCCG
>JBBKXP010000090.1:0-3476 GCA_037969545.1 Paracoccaceae bacterium
TTCGGATCGCCCATCTGTGCACAAACGATCATGCCGCCCATCAGCACCATTTCAGGTTTCACACCAAAGAACGCCGGGTTCCACAGCACCAGATCGGCCCGTTTGCCCACGGCCACCGATCCGATTTCGCCTGATATCCCATGCGCAACCGCCGGGTTGATCGTAAATTTGTCGATGTAGCGGCGGACCCTGAAATTGTCGTTCTCGCCCACCTTCTCGGCCAGCCGCCCGCGCTGTTTCTTCATCTTGTCAGCGGTCTGCCAGGTGCGGATCAGCACCTCACCCACCCGGCCCATCGCCTGACTATCTGACGCGATGATCGAAAACGCCCCCATGTCGTGCAGGATATCTTCGGCGGCGATGGTTTCGCGCCGGATGCACGACTCGGCAAAGGCGACGTCCTCGGGGATCGACTTATCAAGGTGATGGCAGACCATCAGCATATCGAGGTGTTCTTCCAGCGATTTGACGGTAAAGGGCCGCGTCAGGTTGGTGGACGAGGGCGGCATGTCTGGTTCGCTGCACAACCTGACGATATCGGGCGCACGACCACCTCCGGCACCTTCGGTATGAGAGGCGTGGATCGTGCGGCCCTTCATCGCTGCAACGGTGTTTTCGACAAAACCATTTTCGTTCGGCGTGACGGTGTGGATCATTTCCTGCACATCCATGTCGTCGGCGACCGTCAGGCAGCAGTCGAAGTCGGCGGGGGTTGTGCCCCAATCCTCGTGCAGTTTCATCGCGCAGGCGCCCGCGTTGACCATCTCGATCAGGGCCTCGGGGCGCGAGGCGTTGCCCTTGCCCGACAAGCCTATGTTCATCGGCAAGCCGTCGATGGCCTGAAACATCCGGGCGATGTTCCAGGGGCCGGGGGTGCAGGTGGTGGCCAGTGTTCCGTGCGCCAGGCCGGGGCCGCCGCCCAGCAGCGTGGTGACGCCGGAGTGCAGCGCATCGTCGATCTGCTGCGGGCAGATGAAATGGGTGTGGGAATCAAACCCCCCGGCGGTCAGAATCCGCCCCTCGGCCGTAATCGCCTCGGTCCCCGGCCCGATGATGATGTCGACGCTCGACCGGATGTCGGGGTTGCCCGCCTTGCCAATGGCGCAGATACGGCCATCGCGCAGGCCGATGTCGGCCTTGAAGATGCCGGAATGGTCGACGATCAGCGCATTGGTGATGACTGTGTCCACCGCCCCCGCTGCACGCGTGACCTGAGATTGCCCCATCCCGTCGCGGATCACCTTGCCGCCAGCGAACTTGACCTCCTCGCCATAGGTGGTCAGGTCGCGCTCGACTTCGATGATGAGGTCGGTATCGGCCAGCCGCACGCGATCGCCGGTGGTGGGGCCGAACATGGCGGCGTAATCGGCGCGGGCGATGGTGACGGGCATGGGGTCAGCCTTTCGGTCGGTTTGTCAGGGCCACGAAATAGGCGGCGCGGTCGCGTGTCAGGGCGGTGAAGCAGCGGACCTTGATTGCCGGTGCGTCGGTGCCGCCGGCATAAAGTAGGGCTTCGGCCCGACAGGTCTGTTCGGCGGAGCGCAGCCAGATGTCCTGCGCCGCCTGAAAGGCGGGCCACACCACGCCCTTCGCCGTAGGGTCGAGTGACGCAAGGAAACGTTCGGTTGCCGCGTTCAGCGCATCCAATGCTGCGTATGTCTCTTCGGCGGCGCAGATGTAGTCCTGCTGCGATACCGTGCCGGTACCATCGCCGCAGCTCATCTGCGATGCAGCAGGCAAAGCCGAAATCGTCGCCAATGCCGCAATCAAGCCGCGCAACATCATACCTTGGGCCCCAGCTTGCCCAGCCGTCGGGCGTTGGCACGGGTCTTGTTGCGGATCGGTTTGATCGCGGCCGCGGCGATCTGGTCGGCATTGCCGCCACGCAGGACAACTCGCGCGCTGTCGGTCATCGCCTTGGTCAGCGCCTCGACCTTTTCGGATACCATCCGATCGTTTTCAGACGGCGCGACCGACCAGACACCCGACATGCCCATCAGGCGCATCGCGATCACCGTCTGCGCCTCGGCCATGATCATGCCGATCTGCGTGGCGTTGCGCCACATCGCCAGCGCGTTTCTTTTCCGGGCCATTCTCACAAATCCCCCATGACAACGGCGTTGAACCCGTAAACCCGCCGCGCCCCGCCATAGGGGATCAGTCGCACCTCGCGCCGCTGCCCCGGCTCGAACCGCACGGCGGTACCGGCGGCGATGTCGAGCCGACACCCCCGCGCCGCCGCCCGGTCAAAGTCCAGCGCCCCGTTGGATTCGGCGAAGTGGTAATGCGACCCGACCTGCACGGGGCGGTCGCCGGTATTGGCCACCATCAGTGTGATAGCCGTGGCCGCCGCGTTCAGGGTCAGTTCACCAGCCGCCACCATCACTTCACCGGGTATCATGGACCACCTTTCTGCTTTACTTTGCTCTAACACCTCAAACTCTAGCGGATCGGGTCGTGCACCGTCACCAGTTTGGTGCCATCGGGAAACGCCGCCTCGACCTGCACATCGCGGATCATCTCTGGGACCCCGGCCATGCAGTCTTTGCGGCTGATCACCTTCGCCCCGGCCTCCATCATTTCGGCCACCGAACGGCCATCGCGCGCACCTTCGACCACGTGGTCGGATATCAACGCGATCGCCTCGGGATAATTCAGCAGGACGCCACGGGCGAGCCTCTTGCGGGCTACCCCGGCGGCCATGGCGATCAGCAGTTTGTCTTTTTCTCGTGGGGTCAGCCGCGCCTCGGTGCCCGGCAAGGCCCGATAGACCCGCTCGGCCGCCTGCGTCGTCAGAGTCAGCCGACTGCCATCCGCCGCCGTCGCAGAAACGCTAAATCGGTCGCCGCCGGTCAGTCCACCGGCAGTATTCAGCAGAACGGCCGTCAGCGCCGCAGTGTCGGGGCGCGGGAACAGCATCCGCGACGATCCCGCCTGATGCAACTGGTCGATCACCGTCCCGACCGAACTCGGCCCGCGCGAACTGGGCTTGGCGACCAGACGCGTGGTGCCGAAGGCCCTTGGCTGGGTTGCAACGCCCGGCGGGCAGATATTGGCCAAATGAGGGATGGCGGGTTCCTTCGGGGCAGCAGGGTTAGGGGCAAGCATGCGCCAGTTTGGCGACCGTAGCACCGATTTCCAGTCGATTCCCGGCACCCGCCGCAGTTTTCGCCACGAATAGCGGCGCAGGGCCGCGCCGCGCTCAATAATTCAGCAGTTTGCCCCCCGAAGTAAGAACAATTGCTGCAACTGCATTGTCAACCACACCGTCGCGCACCCACTGGACGCACCTGGAATTCTGATCCGTGTGAAAGCGGGAGGTTTGGGGTGTGTGACGACCCGGTCGACTGGACATCTGACGGGCCGCCACACGGGATGCAACGCAAAGGTTGCGGGGAAATTTAGGGGACCGGGGCTTGCTGTGCAAGACCAGCCGCACGTGACACCCGCGAGGCGAGCAAACACGACTCTACGTA
>JBBKXP010000091.1:0-2579 GCA_037969545.1 Paracoccaceae bacterium
TGACGATCCAGCGCAGGCCAAACGCGAAATATCCCGTGCCCAGCGCCCAGCCCATCCAGACAGCCCGCCGCACGGTCCCGACCAGCAGGAAGAAGGCAAACGCCGCACCAAGGCCGATAACCAGCGCGGCAGCGACGTCGAACGGCGCCAGGGCAGTGGCCATCAGCGCACCGATTCCGACAAATACCATGCCGCGCACCGCCCAATGTGACCGCATCAGCGGCCCGGCGATCCGTCCGGAGCCGAACTTCGGTTCAGCCATCCTGCGCGTCGGGCATCCGCACCCGCAGCCGCTTGATCCGGCGGGGATCGGCCTCGATCACCTCGAATTCGGGGCCATCGGGGTGGGTCACGACCTCGCCGCGTGCCGGCACATGCCCGGCCAGCATGAACACCAGCCCGCCAAGCGTATCGACATCTTCCGCGTCGATCTCGTCATGCGCGGTCAGGTCCATCCCGATTTCAGCCTCGAAATCCTCAAGCGCGGTCTTTGCCTGCGCCAGATAGATGCCGGGCTTTTCTTTGACAAAGGTGCGGGCCTCGTCAATGTCGTGTTCGTCCTCGATCTCGCCGACCACCTGTTCGATCAGGTCCTCGATCGTCACCAGGCCATCAGTGCCGCCATATTCGTCAATGACCAGCGCCATGTGGATCCGTTCGGCCTGCATCTTTTGCAGCAGCACGCCCAGCGGCATCGACGGCGGCACGAACAAAAGCGGGCGGACCATGTCGCGCAGATTGAAGGCGCCACTGTCGCCATTGAACCCGTGTTTCAGGGCAAAATCCTTGAGGTTGGCGATCCCGATGGGGGTATCCAGTGTGCCTTCGAAAACCGGCAGCCGGGTCAGGCCGCTGCTGCGAAAGATCGTCACCAGATCGTCCTTGTCGATGGTGGCGGGCACGGCGGTGATGTCGGCTTTGGGAATCGCGACGTCTTCGACGCGCATCCGGCGCAGGTTGCCGATGCCGGGGCTAGGGATCATCGCCGACGGCTGGCGCGCCGCCGGATCGCCCTCGGCAGCGTCCGATGGCGTCAGGGCCTCGATGATACGGCTGAAAAACCCGCGGCTCTGCGCCTCGGCGGGGGTCTCGTCGGTCAGGTCCGGTGGCGCGCTTTGCGCTGCACTAGAAGGACCCTCGGGGGTATCGCCCATCGTCTCCTGCTTTCTTGCGGATGTCGCCCCGCGCATACTCAATCACCATATGGGTCGGCAAGGCCCATCTTGCCAAGAATTTCCGACTCGAGCCGCTCCATCAGGCCTGCATCGGCGTCAGATTCGTGGTCATAACCCAACAAATGCAGGGTGCCATGCACCAGCAGGTGGGTCACATGTGCGCTCAGCAGCCTGTCCGCCGCAAGTGCCTCGGCAACGCAGGTGTCGTAGGAAATGGCGATATCGCCCAATTCCGCGCCTCGCGGCGGCGCCGGAGTCTTGCCGGGGGCCGTGTCACGCTCATCGGACGGCCAGCTCAGCACATTGGTCGGCGACGGTTTGCCCCGGAAATCGGCATTCAGCGCCGAAATACGGGCATCGTCGCAGCCCAGAACGACAACCTCGTAATCTTCTGGAAAATCCAGCCGGGCAAGCGTCGCGGCAACCGCAGTTGCGGACAGAACCGGCAGATCAGTTGCAAGCCAGCGGTCATCTTCGATCACGACCTCAACCGGCATCTGCCTCGTAAGCCTCGATGATCGCGGCGACCAGCGGGTGGCGGACCACATCCTTGGACGTGAAGTAGCTGAAACTGATCTTGCGGATGTCTCTCAGCAACCGTTCGGCATCGTGCAGCCCCGACGCCACACCGCGCGGCAGGTCGATCTGGGTGCGATCCCCGGTGATCACCATGCGCGACCCCTCGCCAAGCCGGGTCAGGAACATCTTCATCTGCATCGTCGTCGCATTCTGCGCCTCGTCCAGCACGACATAGGCATTCGCCAGCGTGCGCCCGCGCATGAAGGCAAGCGGCGCAATCTCGATCACCTTTTCCTCGATCATCTTGGCGACCTGCTTGCCCGGCAGAAAATCGTTCAGCGCGTCATAGAGCGGCTGCATGTAGGGGTCGACCTTGTCCTTCATGTCACCGGGCAGAAACCCCAGACGCTCGCCCGCCTCGACCGCGGGGCGCGACAGGATGATCTTGTCGACATGGCCGCCGATCAGCATGTTCACACCGACGGCGACCGCCAGATAGGTCTTGCCGGTGCCCGCAGGACCGATGCCGAACGTAAGCTCGTTATCGAACAGCGCCTTGACATAGGCCTTTTGCGCAGCGGTGCGGGGTTCAACCAGTTTTTTGCGGGTCTTGATCTCGACCCGGCCATCGGGCCCTTCGACGCGAAACATCTCGATCTGGTCGCCGGCCAGTTGCGGTGTTGCGGTGCCGCCCATCCGCAGTTCACGGTCGATGTCGGCAGGCTCGATCCCGCGTCCCGCCTCAAGCCTTGCGTAAAGGTCCTGCAAAACATCGACGGCCAGTGCCACCGTCACCGGATCGCCGATCACCGAAAGCTGGTTGCCGCGCCGCATGATCTGCACTGTCAGCTTTTGTTCGATCGCGGCCAGGTTGCGGTCATGTTC
>JBBKXP010000092.1:0-7191 GCA_037969545.1 Paracoccaceae bacterium
ACCTGTTTGGCCTTCCAGCATTCCAGCACCGGCATGCCGGCAATCGGGCTGTTGGGGTCGTCCTGCGCTGCCGGGTTCACGATGTCGTTAGAGCCGATGACGATGGCCACATCCGTCGATGGGAAATCCGCGTTGATCTCGTCCATCTCCAGCACGATGTCGTAGGGCACCCGCGCCTCGGCCAGCAGGACGTTCATGTGGCCGGGCAAGCGTCCGGCGACGGGGTGGATGGCGAAACGCACGGTCTTGCCTTTGGCGCGCAGGCGTTTGGTCAGTTCGGAGACGGATTGCTGGGCTTGGGCCACGGCCATGCCATAGCCGGGGATGATGATGACCGAGTCCGCTTCTTCCAGCGCCGACGCGACGCCGTCAGCGTCAATGGCGATCTGTTCCCCTTCGATCGCCATCGCCGGGCCGGTTGTGCCGCCAAAGCCGCCAAGGATAACGCTGACAAAACTTCGGTTCATCGCCTTGCACATGATATAGGATAGGATCGCACCGGACGAACCGACCAGTGCGCCGGTGACGATCAGCAAGTCGTTGCCAAGGGTAAAGCCGATGGCCGCTGCCGCCCAGCCGGAATAGCTGTTCAGCATCGACACGACCACCGGCATATCGGCACCGCCAATGCCCATGATCAGGTGATAGCCGATGAATCCGGCGATCAGCGTGACAAGCAACATCGTCCAGATGCCTGCGCCGTTCATGAACATCACGCCAAGGATGATGCAAAGCGCCAGCGCCGTGGCGTTCAGCAGGTGCCCGCCGGGCAGTTTTTTCGGCTTGCCGTCGACCCTGCCTGCGAGTTTGGCGAAGGCAATGACGGAGCCGGTAAAAGTGACGGCACCGATGAAGATGCCAAGGAACACCTCGACCTTGAGGATCGCGATCTCGACCGCTTCCTTGTGCCAGAGCTTGGCGCCAAAGCCGGTCAGGTTGGCGGCCTGTTCGTCGAGCCCCGCTGCCTTCATGTGAATCACAGATTGCAGCATGATTTCGGCATTCAGCCCGATGAATACCGCCGCCAAGCCGACGAAAGAATGCAGCGCGGCGACCAGCTGCGGCATGTCGGTCATCTGCACCTTGCCGGCCACATATTGCCCCGCAAAGGCCCCCGCCGCGACGGCGACGAGGATCAGAAAGACGTTGTAGACGCCGGGGCCGAAGATCGTGACGAACACCGCGATGGCCATGCCCGCGATGCCGTACCAGACGGCGCGTTTGGCGCTTTCCTGCCCGGACAGGCCGCCCAGCGACAGGATGAACAGGACCGCAGAGACGACATAGGCGGCCGAGACGAAACCGATGCTCATGGCTCTGGCCCCCTCAGGATTTCTGGAACATGGCGAGCATCCGGCGTGTCACCAGAAAGCCGCCGACGATATTGATCGAGGCGATCAGCACCCCGATGAACGACAGGATCATGACGATCCAGTTGCCGGATCCGATCTGCAAAAAGGCCCCAAGGACCACGATTCCCGAAATCGCATGGGTCACCGACATCAGCGGCGTGTGCAGGGCATGGCTGACGTTCCAGATGACCTGAAAGCCGACGAAACAGGCCAAGGCAAAAACGATGAAATGTTGCATGAAACTTTCCGGCGCAAAGGCGCCGATCAGCAACATCATCAACCCGCCGAGGGCGAGGATGCCGATCTGGTTCTTGGTTTGCCTATTGAATGTGGCAATTTCGTTGGACCGCTTTTCGACCGCCGTCAGCTCGCGGGTCGGTTCGCGTTTGACTGGCGCAATCGCCTGCACCTTGGGCGGCGGCGGCGGGAAAGTGATCGCCTTGGCGTGGGTCACGGTCGCGCCCCGGATCACATCATCCTCCATGTCATGTACCAGCTTGCCGTCCTTACCGGGCGTCAGGTCAGTCATCATGTGGCGGATGTTGTTGGCGTAAAGGGTCGATGCCTGCGCGGCCATGCGGCTGGGAAAATCAGTGTAGCCGATGATCGTCACGCCATTTGGCGTCACGATCTTTTCGTCCGGCACGGTCAGTTTGCAGTTGCCGCCCTTCTCCGCCGCCAGATCGACGATCACCGATCCGGGTTTCATGGATTTGACCATATCCTCGGTCCACAGCTCGGGGGCCTCGCGGTTCGGGATCAGAGCAGTTGTGATGACGATATCCATATCGGGGGCCAGTTCGCGGAATTTTTTCAGCTGCGCTTCGCGGAATTCCGGCGACGAGGGGGCGGCATATCCACCGGTGGCGGCGCCATCCTGCTGCGCCTCCTTGAAATCCAGATAGACAAACTGCGCGCCCATCGATTCCACCTGTTCGGCGACCTCGGGGCGAACGTCAAAGGCGTAGGTGATCGCACCGAGCGAGGTCGCGGTGCCAATTGCGGCAAGGCCCGCGACACCGGCCCCGACGACCAGCACCTTGGCCGGGGGAACTTTGCCCGCGGCGGTGATCTGGCCGGTGAAAAAGCGGCCAAAGTTGTTGCCGGCCTCGATCACGGCCCGGTAACCGGCGATATTTGCCATCGACGACAGTGCGTCCATCTTTTGGGCGCGCGAGATCCGCGGGACCATTTCCATCGCGATGACGTTGGCGCCCTTGTCGGCGGCCAGTGTCATTAGCGTGTCGTTGGCGCCGGGGTTGAAGAACGAGATCAGGGTCTGACCCTCGGACATTCGCTTGAGTTCGGTTTCGGAGGGCGGGCGGACCTTTGCGACGATATCGCAGGCCTTCCATAGCGCGGCGGCGGTTTTCACCACCTCGACACCGGCGTCCTTATAAAGCGCATCGTCAAACCCGGCGGCCTTGCCTGCGCCGGTTTCGATTGCGCAATCGTAGCCCAGCTTTTGCAGGTCGCGGGCGGATGCCGGAGTCATCGCAACCCGGTTTTCGCCCTCGTGAATCTCTTTTGGCGCTCCGATTTTCACAGGCCAGCCCCCTCGTTTGTGCAACTTTGGGGCATTGGTATAGGGCGCAAGATTATTTCACAAGCGGCAGCGGTGCCGGACGCCACAGCCAATGGCGGCTGGTTTGACGGGAGCGGCTGGGTGCGGGGCAAGCAGTTTGTTGCAACGCAGGATCGGGGCATTGCAGAGGGTCTCGACCCAACTGGCGCAGGCGCGTAGGTTTGTGACATGGAACACGCGGGACGACATGCACTAGTCAGCGGCGGCGGCACCGGGATCGGGTTGGCTATCGCTCGCGCCCTTGCCGGTGCGGGTGCGGCGGTCACGATCACCGGGCGGCGGGAGGATGTGCTGCTTGGCGCCGCAAAGGGTCAGCCCGGTCTGCATCCGTTGGTCATGGATGTCAGCGACGAAGCGTCGGTGCGTGGCGGGGTGGCCGCAGCGGTCAAGGCGCGCGGACCGGTGGCGATCTGCGTCGCCAATGCCGGAATTGCCGAGGGTGGTGCCTTTGCCAAGACTACTCTTGCCGACTGGCGGCGGACGATGGCAATCAATCTGGATGGCGTGTTTCTGACCCTACAGGCGGCGATGGCCAGCCTTGGCCCGACGGCCTGGGGCAGGATGATCGTGGTCAGTTCGATCGCCGGGGTACATGGGCTGAAAGGGGCGCCGGCTTATACTGCCAGCAAACACGCGATCATTGGCCTCATCCGCAGTCTATCCGAGGAATATATGGGCGGCGACGTCACATTCAACGCGCTATGCCCCGGCTATGTGGACACGGACATCGTACAAAACCAGTTGCTGGGGATCGCACGGCGCCACGCCGTTGATGCGGCGACGGCGGCGACGATTATCGCCAAGGGCAACCGTCACGCCCGGCTGCTGTCGGTTGACGAGGTTGCCACTGCCGCGCTCTGGCTTTGCGCACCCGGGTCGCGCAGTGTGAACGGGCAGACGATCCAGATTGCGGGCGGACAGGTCGCCTGAGACCGTGAAAGGAAAATGGTCATGATCACGACGATACTGGTGTTGATGGTGGCTGCAATTCACGCCTATTTTTTGGTGCTTGAGATGTTCATGTGGGAAGGTGCACGGGCCTGGCGAGTGTTCGGCCTGACCCCCGAATTCGCCAGCGCAACCAAGGTGCTGGCAGCCAATCAGGGGCTTTACAACGGATTTTTGGCCGTTGGTCTGGTGGTCGGACTGGTTTTGAACAATCCGCAGATGGTCGTATTTCTGCTATTGTGCGTGGCTGTCGCCGGGATTTACGGGGCGTTAAGCATCACCAAAGCGGCGTTCGTGGCGCAGACAATTCCGGCGGCTTTGGCGTTGATCTGCTGGATGCTGGGGCTGTAGGCGATGCCCAACTTTGACACCATCATCATTTTTGTTGGCCGGTAATGACCGCACTGCCTGTCCTGCGGCGGTTCCGGCTTGACGATGCGGCACAGACCCATGCCGTATTCGTTGACGCCGTGCGGATCGGCGCGGCGGATCATTATGATGCTGCCGATTTGATTGAATGGGCCCCTTCAGACCGCATGAACGACGATTTCGGCAACTGGCTGGACCGGCATTTCACCATCGTCGCCGAAGATCGGGGACAGATCGCCGGGTTTTTCATGATCGAAGAAACCGGTTATCTGAACATGGCTTTCGTGCAGCCCGACTATCGGCGCAGCGGGTTGGCAGGGCGGCTTTACGATGCAATTCTGGCCCATGCGATGGCCCGACAAATGCCAGTCCTGACGGTCTGGGCGAGCCGCATGATGCGGCGGTTTCTGGACAAGCGGGGGTGGGTCGTTGATCACGATCCACCCCCGCTTGCGGGACATCCGGTGGCGTTCCGGGACGGTGAGCCAGGCGACTATCCGATGCGACTGCCGCTGAGTTGATTGTTGATTCGATTGGCATTTTTGGGCAAGTGAGGCAAAGACAAAGTCCGCAAGCCATTAGAACGCAATGCGTCGATTATCCTTTATATTTGGTCGGATTGTGTCGTGCTTGTGTCCAATTCGGCTGAGGTCAGGCCGCAGACCTGACTCCGTGCCTTAATCGTACATTGAATCGTCAGATTTAGCCTTCAAGTCCACATACAAATGCCAAGCGCAAAAGTTAGGCAGTGACACATGAACCGGTCGCGCCGTGTGTGTTTTCTGGCGAGGCCGATAACCCGAGGATTGTTTTCGGGGCTGTATCGACAAGGACGTTCTGAGAAATGGCGCAGGGGTTTCTGGTATCGCTGGGTAACGCGCAGCTGAATGGCGGTGACGCCATCATCGGCAACCGTCTGACCTTCAACATTGCGACCAACCTTGGCAACGGCAGCTGGACCTGGTCGGGGACCCTCGCCAACGGCAACACAGTTACCAACCAGACGGCCAACGGCACCTATTATCAGGCTACCGACGGAAGCATCTACTTCGTCCCCAACGCCAGCAACGTCGGGACGGTTTCAAGTGCGGCGGCGACATCGGCACCAACCTATGCCGCCAACATCTTTGGCACCACGGGCAATGACGGATCGATCGTCGGCAACGGTCACGAAAACATCATCTATGGCGGCTCGTCGACCAGTCCGACAGGCACCGGCAACGACACGATCAGTGCCGGGGCGGGCAACGACACCGTCTATGGCGGCGACGGCAACGACCTGATCCGCGGCGGTGGCAACAACGATACACTGTTTGGCGGCGACGGCAACGATACGATCTACGGCGACGATCAGACGCCCCCGGCGACAGGCACCGAACATCTCAGCTGGACGACGCAGGGCGGCAGCGGCACCAACCTGACGGGCGGATTTACCCAGGATACCGGCGGTATGCGGGTGACCTTTGCCTTCAACAACGATGGTGCTGCCAGCGGCACGGCGGTCAGCACCAATCCCCAATATGTCGGCTCGGGCGAGCCGATGTCGGCAAATTCCGGCCTTTTGCTGAACGGCAACGGCGGCACCAATGCGCAGACAGTGTCGTGGTCGTTTGATGCCGAGGCGGGCAGCGGCCTTGCCGACTCGGTCAGCAATCTGCAATTTCGTCTGAACGACGTCGATGCCGGAGGCTGGCTCGACATCATCACGGTCCGGGCCTACGACATCAACGGCAATCCTGTCTCCGTGACCATCACGCCGACCGGCAACGACACGTTCTCTGGCAACGTGATTACCGCAGGTCCCGGCGGCGATACCGCCAGTTCGGCCAACGGGTCGGTTCTTGTGACGATTGCGGGTCCGGTCCACTATATCGAGCTTGATTACAACAACGGCGGCACTACCGCACAGCTGCTGTATGTCACTGACCTGTATTACACGACCATGGCAGCCGCCGACGGTGACGACAGCATTGACGGTGGTGCAGGTGACGACACGATTTACGGCGGCGGCGGCAACGATGTAGTTGCCGGCGGCACCGGCAACGATGTCATTTACGGCGGCACAGGCAACGACAGTATCCAGGGCAACGCCGGGGTCGATCTGATCTATGGTGGTGCCGGCGACGACAATATCGACGGCGGCAGCGAAAACGACACCATCTATGGCGACGCCGGCAATGACACGCTTGCCGGTGGCGACGGCAACGACAGTCTTTATGGTGGCGATGGCAACGACACTATCTACGGCGGTGCAGGCGACGACCAAATCGACGGCGGCAACAACGATGATACGTTGTTTGGCGGCACCGGCAACGACAGTATCCTTGGCGGCGCGGGTAATGACAGCCTTTCGGGCGACGATGGCAATGATGTGCTGGATGGTGGCGCTGGCAACGATTCACTGGCAGGCGGTGCGGGCGACGACACGCTGATCGGCGGCACCGGCAACGACGTGATGTCGAGCGGCGACGGTCAGGACCTTTTCATCATCACCGAGGATGCCGGAACCGACACGATCAGCGGCGGCGAAGGTGGTGTGGACAACGACACCATCCAGTTCCAGAACACTGCCACGACCCAGGCCATCAACGTGACCTTCAACGGCAACGAGTCCGGGACCTATGCCTATGTTGGCGGCGGTGCGACCGGGACATTCAGCCAGATCGAAAGGATCGTCGGCACCGCCTACAACGATCAGATCAATGCCGCCCAGTCGAACCTCAGCCAGACGCTGTTCGGTGGCGCCGGCAACGATTCGATCATCGGCGGGTCGGCGGCCGACACCCTTTTTGGCGGCAGCGGCAACGACCTGATCAGCGGCGGCACCGGCAACGACACGCTTTATGGCGGTGACGGCAACGACACCATTTCGGGTGACGCGGGCAACGACACGCTGTTTGGCGAAGGCGGCGACGACACGTTCCTGCTGGCGGACGG
>JBBKXP010000093.1:0-3325 GCA_037969545.1 Paracoccaceae bacterium
CAATGCAGATTAAGCCGTTGCACGATCGGGTGGTGGTCCGCCGGATCGACGAGGAAGAGCGCACGCCCGGTGGCGTGATCATCCCCGACAACGCAAAAGAAAAGCCCGCCGAGGGCGAGATCATTTCGGTTGGCGAAGGTGCCCGCAAAGACAGCGGCGAACTGATCGCCCCGTCGGTCAAAAAGGGTGACAAAATCCTGTTCGGCAAATGGTCGGGCACCGAGGTCACGCTGGACGGCGAAGAACTGCTGATCATGAAGGAAAGCGACATTCTCGGCATAATCGCCTGAGACCGCGACCCGAAACTGAAACCAAAGCAATAAGGAGCTATCAACATGGCTGCTAAAGACGTCAAATTCGACACCGATGCCCGCAATCGGATGCTCAAGGGGATCAATGTCCTTGCCAACGCGGTCAAGGTGACCCTCGGCCCCAAGGGCCGTAACGTTGTCCTCGACAAATCCTTCGGCGCCCCGCGCATCACCAAGGACGGCGTGACCGTCGCCAAGGAAATCGAACTGGAAGACAAGTTCGAGAACATGGGCGCACAGATGGTCAAAGAAGTGGCCAGCCGTACCAATGACGAGGCCGGCGACGGCACCACGACCGCCACCGTGCTGGCCGCCGCGATCATCCGCGACGGCATGAAGTCGGTTGCAGCGGGCATGAACCCGATGGACCTCAAGCGCGGCATCGACCTCGCCACCGCCAAGGTCGTCGAGGCGATCAAGGCCGCTTCGCGCAAGGTCGAAAACAGCGATGAAGTCGCCCAGGTCGGCACCATCTCGGCCAACGGCGAAGCCGATATCGGCCGCCAGATCGCCGACGCGATGCAGAAGGTCGGCAACGAAGGTGTCATCACCGTCGAAGAAAACAAGGGTCTGGAAACGGAAACCGATGTCGTTGAAGGCATGCAGTTCGACCGCGGCTACCTGTCGCCCTACTTTGTCACCAACGCCGAAAAGATGACCGTCGAACTTGAAGATGCGATCATCCTGTTGCACGAAAAGAAACTGTCGTCGCTGCAGCCAATGGTGCCGCTGCTCGAGTCGGTGATCCAGTCGGGCAAACCGCTGCTGATCATCTCGGAAGACGTCGAAGGCGAGGCTCTGGCCACGGTGGTCGTCAACAAGCTGCGTGGCGGTCTGAAAATCGCTGCTGTGAAGGCACCGGGCTTCGGTGATCGTCGCAAAGCCATGCTGCAGGATCTTGCGATTCTGACAGGCGGTCAGGTGATTTCCGAAGATCTGGGCATGAAGCTGGAAAATGTCACCATCGACATGCTGGGCAGCGCCAAGCGCGTCACCATTTCCAAGGACGAAACCACGATCATCGACGGTGGCGGTCAGAAATCCGAGATCGAAGCCCGGGTCAGCCAGATTCGTGGTCAGATCGAAGAAACCACCAGCGACTACGACAAGGAAAAGCTGCAGGAACGTGTGGCCAAGTTGGCCGGCGGTGTTGCCGTGATCCGCGTCGGCGGCATGTCCGAGATCGAAGTCAAGGAACGCAAGGATCGCGTCGATGACGCGCTGAACGCGACTCGCGCTGCGGTTCAGGAAGGTGTCGTTGTCGGCGGCGGTGTCGCCCTCGTGCAGGGTGCCAAGGCGCTGGACGGCCTGAAGGGTGCAAACTCGGATCAGGATGTCGGCATTGCGATCATCCGCCGCGCTCTCGAGGCTCCGCTGCGTCAGATCGCCGAAAACTCGGGCGTCGATGGCTCGGTCGTGGCCGGCAAGATCCGCGACAGCAAGGACAAGTCCTTTGGCTTCAACGCGCAGACCGAAGAATATGGCGACATGTTCAAGTTTGGCGTGATTGACCCGGCCAAGGTCGTGCGCACCGCGCTGCAGCATGCGGCCTCGGTCGCCGGTCTGCTGATCACCACCGAAGCGATGGTGGCCGACAAGCCCGCCAAGGAAAACGCCGGTGGCGGCGGTGGCGGCATGGGCGACATGGGCGGCATGGGCGGCATGATGTAAGGCATTTCTGACTTCGTCAGAAAAGCCGGACACCCCGGCAAGTATTTGGCCTGGCCAAATGCCGAATGGGGAACCGACCCTGGTCCTACTGAGGGGGCTGCCATACGGCGGCCCCTTTCCTTTTCGATCCCTCGCCGCCATGATTTCCCGAAAATTGGGGTTCAGGAATGGAAAAAATCGGTGTCGTCGGACTGGGCCGCATGGGCAGTGCCATTGCACAACGCTATGTGGCCATGGGTCACATCGTCACCGGCTGGACCCGGAGCGGGCGCACCATCGACGGCGTGCCCGGCGCTGCCAGTCTGGAGTCGCTTGTCTCGGGCAGTGATACCCTGATCCTCAGCCTGTTCGATGACGCTGCGGTTGCGTCAGTGCTTGACGCGCTGTTGAATTGCGACATCGAGGGCAAGCAGGTTATCGACACCAGCACCGTCGTCCCGACCCTTTTGACCGACCGGACCGCCCGGATCACCGCCAAAGGCGCGACCGCCGTCGATGCACCGATCTCGGGTGGCCCGGAAATGGTGCTAACCGGCAGTTGCGGCATCTTTGTTGGTGGTACCCCAGCGGCAGCGGACCGCGCCACGCAAAGTCTTGCGACCCTGTCGGGGCGGATCTTTCACGTCGGCCCGCTGGGCACCGGTCTGGTCATGAAAGTAATCAACAACGGCATGTTGCAGGCCTATTTCAGCGGCCTGGCCGATTTCATGCCACTTGCCGCCCGCGCCGGCCTGCCGCTGGAAACCGCGCTGCGCATCCTCTGCGGCGGTCCGGCGGGTATCCCGATGCTGACCGCGCGGCTGCCCAAGGTGCTGGGCGATGACCCCGAGGTCGGATTTACCATCAGCGCCGCGCGAAAGGATAACAATGTTTTCCGGCAGGTGCTCGAGGCAGCGGGCCTTGCATCGGACATTCTGACACAGGCGGGTGAGCGCCAGCGCGCCGCAATTGATGCCGGGCTGGGCGAGGCCGACGTTGCCACCCTGATTGCCAGGGCCTATGCGTGCCGTTGATGACTGAGATGGCTCAAGACCCATCCCGCACACCCCTTGTCCCCTGACCTCGGCCACGGTTTCTCGGGGCGACACGGAGGTATGATGAAAAAGATCGGAGATGACCGGGAGCCAAACGTAGATACCCGCGGCGTCAGGCACCTGCGCAAAGCCCCGACCGCGGCGGGTGCCCATTGATACCCGCCACGCATCAACCCGATCGGGGCACACCATGCGCCTGATCCTGTTGGTCGCCCTGACCATGACCGCGTTCGCCGCCAATTCGGTGTTGAACCGGCTGGCCGTTGCACGGTTCGACACCGACCCGACCCAGTTCGCAGTGATCCGGGT
>JBBKXP010000094.1:0-3374 GCA_037969545.1 Paracoccaceae bacterium
TCGGTCTCCTGCACGCTCGAAGGCCCGGATCAGGGGCGGCGGATTGCCGACTGGGCCGCGATGGGGATCGCGCGTGTCGGCGGGCGGGCCTTTCCCGATGCCGAATTGCGCCAAGACGGGTTCCTGCTGATGCCCGCCGGGCGGCACGGCCCCGCCTTCATCGTCACCCCGAATTTCTATGTGCTGAAAGACTACAACACCTCCGACCTCTATGCCCTGTTCGTCGGCCATGTCGGGGATCGCATCCAGTATGGCGTCGGCGATTTTGCCGGGCGCTGGGGCGCAGTCGGCGGCATGCTGCGGACCGACGTGGCGACCATGCAGCGCGGCTTGGAAGGCATGGGCCACGACGTCGGCGGCGCCGACGGTCTGGCCGGTTTCAAGACCCGCCGGTCCATCGGACGCTGGCAAGCGGCGACGGGGCAAGCGGCGACGTGTTTTCCGGAACCGGGGATGGTGGCGGCTTTGCGGTAAGATGCTGCCTTCTCAAAGAAAGGTTTTTATATGGGCATTGTGTTTTCTGGAAGAATCTGACCCAAAAATCATTTCGCATTATTTTGTGATATAGGCAGCTTGAATGCTTCGAGACTATACCGGGAAGGACGCTGATGAAGAGCTTCACGTTTGATACAAACTGCATCATTGACGTTGATTGCGAGCGTGCTTCCGCAGGTTGTATACTTGAAATTGTTGAAGCACATCGAAGCCACATTGTTGACGCCGCATTCATTGCTGTTAGTGCTTCCGAGCGACAGAAAGGCGATTGTTTTCTTCCAGCATACTTAGACTTTATGGATCGCCTAAAGAGGATTGGACTCGAGGATATTCCTCAAATTCAGGGCACGGGATATTATGGACTAAGTTACTGGGACCATGCACTGTATGCCGACGCCGAAGCACAAGAACGCGAGCGTGAAATTCATAACGTGCTTTTTCCCAATATTGAATTTGCTATAGGTGATTTTGCTAAATCTAAAGGCTTAGAGAATGTCGACGTTAGCTCACCGGAGTTGTTCAAATGGCGAAACGCCTGGTGTGATCGGCAGATGATCTGGTCGCATGACCACTTCGCAAGGGATGTGTGTGTCAGCAGTGACAGAAACTTTAAGAAGTTGAATAGATCTGCTAACTTCGAAGACGTAATAGTTTGCAATCCCAAAGAAGCGGCTGAAATGGTTGCCTAGCTTCGAACCGAAATGTCCCTGTACGATTGAACAGCCATTGCACCCTACGCCCTTGGATGCGCCTTATTATAAACCTCCATCAGCCGCGCCGTATCCACCGCCGTATAGGCCTGCGTGGTCGACAAGGTCGCATACCCCAGCAACTCTTGAATCGTCGGCACCCCCTCGGCATCCAATTTGGCGTCGGCGATTTCAGCGGGCGCTGGCAAGCGGCGACCGGGCAGGCGGCGACGGGTTTTCCCGAACCGGGGATGGTGGCGGCGTTGGGGCGGTAGCGGGCGACTGACCGGGCGAAGTCGGCCTCTGGCAGAGGGCGGCTCTGCGGGACGATCCGGACATCCGGTTAGTGCTTCCTGTCGGGCATTCGAAAAACGCGTTCTCCGGCGTAATCCCCCCCCCTTGAGGTAAGGGATTCAAATGTGTTGGGGGAATCCGCCCGGGTCATGTAGCCTCCTCCCTATGCTGAACGATGCCGAAACCGCCGCCCAGCTTGTCGCCGAACCGGGCATTTTGCCGATGGTCCTGATCGGCGCTGTGCTGGTGGCGACCTTCGTGCTGATCGCGACCGAACGCCTGCACAAGACCCTGGCGGCGATGCTGGGTGCGGGCATTGCGGTCGCGCTGGCGCTTGTGCTCGGCGTCTTTGAAGGTGAGCGGCCTTATCTGCGCGTTCACGATTTCATTCACCACGATCTGGGGGTGATCGGCGTCATCGTCGGCACGTCCGTCGTCGTCGCAATTGCGTCCGATTCCGGCTTGTTCCACTTCATGGCGGTGCGGATCGTCAAACTTACCCAAGGCGACCCGCGCAAGCTGCTGCCTGCAATCATGGCGGCGACTGTCCTGTTCGTGACCTTCCTGACTATCGCTCCGGGCGTGCTTATCATGATCTCGCTTGTGCTTGTCATTACCAAGGCACTGGACGACGATCCGCGACCCTACGTCATCGCGGTGGCTATCGGTGCCAACTCGGGCGCGCTGATGACCTTTGCCTCTGGCATTCCGACGCTGATGATCGGCACGTCCGCGCAGATACCTTACGTGCAATTCCTGATGGTATCTGCGCCTCTGGCCATCCTGTCGGCGCTGCTCGCCTTTTTCGTCATCAGGTTCTTCTATCGTAGGACCCTCGCCGTCGCCGACGCCGCGCAGATGGCTTCGCGCGCGAAAAAGGTCGCCGGCTTTGACGAATGGGCTTTGGTGAAGGACCGTTCGCTGTTCTACCGCGCGACGGCCATTCTTGGGCTGACAATCATCGGCTTCGCGCTGGCGCAGACGCTCAATGTCGGCCTTGATTACATCGCCTTCTGCGGTGGCATCGCGGCCCTGCTGTTCTCCGGATTTCCGCCGGAGGAAGCGATCGCCAAAGTGAAGTGGACCATCATCCTGTTCTTCATCGGTCTGTTTGTGCTGATCGGAACCGTGCAGGAGACCGGATTGCTGACGCTGCTGGCAGGCGGCATCTACGATCTGGCAGGCGGCCAGATGGCCCCGGCGATCGCCATGGTCACGCCTTTCGTGTTCGTGACTGCGGGCATCGTCGACAATATTCCGGTTGCGGCGACCATGATCCCGGTGGTCAACACGATGATCGAGCGCGGCATGGAGGCGGAGCCGCTTTGGTGGACGCTGATCGCCGCCTGCAATCTCGGCGGCAATCCGACGCCCGTAGGATCCATCGCGGCCGTGATCGCCCTGCACGCACTGGAAAAGGAACGTGGTATTCGCATCGGTTGGGGCGAGTACCTGAAAGTCGGCGGCACAGTGACGATCCTGCAGATCGGACTTGTGCTGGCCTATATGTATGCCTTCCTCGTCTTCGATCTGTTTCCGACCTTGCCGAACTGAACGTTTTGAATTGTCGCGATTTCCGAGTCAGCAGATTGAGGTAATCTGCTTCGAAATCGCTCTAACCCGGAGGATCCGATGCCTGACAGCCTGAGCCCCGACGATCGTGACCTGAACACCGCGATTCACGATTTCGAAGCCGCCCTGACCGCGAAACGGTCCGAACTCGTGCCGCCGGAACTGAACGTGATCCTGGTCGCAATCGACGGTTCGAACCAGAGCGACATGGCGATCGGCATTGCGGCGGAACTGGCCCGGCGGACGTCGGCCACTGCGCATGTCGCCTGCGTCTATGTGGGATCGCCCGACGCGGACCGGGACGCCGCGCTCGCGGCGCACGTC
>JBBKXP010000095.1:0-6614 GCA_037969545.1 Paracoccaceae bacterium
GTCGATGTGACGTTGCAATCCGAGAATGGCATGCTGGGCATCGGCCCGTTCCCGACCGAGGATGAGGTCGATGCCGATCTGATCAACGCCGGCAAGCAGACAATCACCGAACTGCCGCAGACCGCATATTTCGACAGCGCCCAGTCGTTCGGGATGATCCGCGGCGGCAAGATCGCGATGGCGATCCTTGGCGCGATGGAGGTGGCCGAAAACGGCGATCTGGCAAACTGGATGATCCCCGGCAAGCTGGTCAAGGGCATGGGCGGCGCGATGGACCTTGTCGCCGGAGTGGGCCGGGTCGTGGTGGTGATGGACCACACCAGCAAGCATGGGGAATCCAAGGTGTTGAAAGAATGCACTCTGCCCCTGACCGGCAAGGCCGTGGTCGACCGGATCATCACCAACCTGGGCGTGCTCGACGTGGTGCCGGGCGGGCTGAAGATCGTGGAGTGCGCTGACGGCGTCACCGAGGCCGAACTGCGCACCGCGACCGGAGCGACGATTGTAGCCTAGCAAATTGCAGCGCGGGCAATTGCGCCCGCCGGTGGTTTCGCCACCGCAGAACGCGCAGGGTCTGCCCACCGCCGCTTCAACGGGCCGCTATTAACGGCCCGGAACTGCACGGCAGCGGGCGCAGCGGATAGCCCTGACAGCCGCCAAAAAATCGATGATGCGGCGGCGACAGCTTCACAATCTTGCCCTATTGTAGCACTAGTCACAGCGACAATGAGCATGAGCAGTCTGCACCCATCCACCGCCCTGCCCGCAGCGCCAAAAGCGCGGCGCTGGCGCGACATTGCCCTGTTGGCGGCGTTGTTCGGGCTGGTGCTGGCCGGGCTTGCGGGACTGGCCGCCGCGACCGGCTGGCAAGAGACTTCGGCCCAACTGACCAAGCTTGGCCTGGTGCAAATCGGCGTCCTTCTTGCCCTGTCGCTTGTCAACTACATCCTTCGCGGCCTGCGCTGGCACATTTTTGCCCGCCGTCTGGGCCTGCCGACGACGCTGGTGCAGGACCTGCGCCACTTCCTTGGCGGTTTCGCGATGTCCGTCACGCCGGGCCGGGTCGGCGAACTGATCCGGATGCGCTGGCTGAAACGCGAGACCGGTTGGGCGGTCGAGCGCACCGCGCCACTGGTGCTGATGGACCGCGCCGCCGATCTGGCCGCCGTCGCGGTCATCCTTGCCCTCGGACTCAGTCTTGGTGCCGGCGATATCGCCTATGCCGCCCCGGTTGCCGCGCTTGCCATGCTGGCCGCCGTGATCGCCACACGGCCCGCCCTGCTGGCCGGAACGGCAACGCTGGCGCACCGCGCCTCTGGCTTGTTCCCGCGCCTGTTCGCCCGCATCCGCCGCGCCGCAAAATCCCTTACTGCCTTCACATCCGCGCCTCTGATCGCTGCCGCGATGGCGCTGGGGCTCGTTGGCTGGCTCGCCGAAGGATACGCGTATCATTTGCTGCTGGTCTGGCTCGGCGCCGATATCGGGTTCTGGCTGGCGGTCACGATCTTTACCTTTTCGACCCTCGCGGGCAGTCTCACAGGTGCCCCGGGCGGCGTTGGTGGGGCCGAGGCGGCGATGGTCGCCCTGCTCACGATGAAGGGTATCCCACTCGAGGTGTCGATCCCCGCCACCGCGATCATCCGGGTCACGACGCTTTGGTTCGCGATCCTGATCGGCATGGTGGTGTTTCCGCTGGCCGAACGTCACTCACTGAAAAATCCGGGACTTTGATGCGCTATAAATCGATGAAAACCAGCGGTTGGGGCCGCGCCATCTGGGCGAGTGGCGATATCGCCCGCCCGGAACGCAGCGCCGCCCTGACCGGCGCGACGGCCCCCGCCATTGGCAACCGGCGGTCCTATGGCGACGCCGCGCTGAACGACGGCGGGCGCGCCATCGACATGACACGGCTCGACCGGATCCTTGATTTCGACCGCAAGACCGGGCTGATCACTGTCGAAACCGGCGTTCCCATCGCGGCCCTTGCCGCCATCTTTGCCCCCAAGGGCTGGTTGCCCCCGGTCATGCCCGGCACCGGGTTCGCCACCGTCGGCGGCTGCATCGCGATGGACGTGCATGGCAAGAACCACCACGGGGCGGGGTCATTCGGCCAACACGTCACCGCGATCACGCTGATACAGGCCGGCAAGCCGCGCCGGATCACCCCTGCCGACAAGACCCTTTGGGCCGCCACCATTGGCGGCCTTGGGCAGACCGGGATCATCGCGCAGGCGACCCTGCAACTGATGGCCTGCAAGGGCGACATCATGATGGTCACCGAACGGCGGGTCGAAGACTGGGCCGAACATATCGCCCTGCTGGATGCGTCCGAGACGACCTACTCGGTCGGCTGGATCGACGCGACCGCCACCGGAGCCAAGCTGGGGCGGGGCATTCTGGAAGAGGCCGAGACCGGCGGCGGGCTGGTCCCGGCCCCGAAACCGGCGAAGAAGGTACCGTTCAACGCACCGCACTTCGCGCTGTCCGCGCCGATGGTGCGGGCCTTCAACGCCGCCTATTTCCGGCGCGTTCCGCAGGCAGGACGCACGGTGGTCAAACCGATTCAGGATTTCTTTTTCCCACTCGATCGGATTCACGACTGGAACAGGTTGTATGGCAAACGCGGATTCCACCAGTTTCAATGTGTCGTGCCACTGGCCGCCAAGGCGGCGCTGCGCGAGATGCTTGAGCAGATCGCGGGTTCCGGCCTCGCCTCACCCCTCGCGGTTCTCAAACGGATGGGGCCGGGGCGTGCCGGGATGATGTCCTTTCCGATGGAGGGCTATACGCTTGCTGTCGATTTCCCGAACCGCGCTGCGGCCCGCGAACTGATTGCGGTACTGGAGGATATGACGGTCGATGCGGGCGGCCGGATTTATCTGGCCAAAGACGCGCTGGCGACCGGGCCGCGGGTCAAGGCGATGTATCCCGAACATGGCGCATGGGCCAAGGCGGCGAACGCCGCCGACCCGGATCATGCGCTGGAAACCGATCTGACCCGCCGACTGGATTTGAGGGGCGCACGATGACCGAAACCTGGATCATCCTCGGGGCCACCTCCGGCATTGCCCGCGCCTTTGCACGCCAGCAGGCCATCGCTGGCCACGCCCTGATCCTGTGCGGCCGCGATCTGGCCGACATGGGCGCGACGGCGGCGGATTGCACCGCGCGCGGCGCGGTATTGTCCGAGGTCATGGCGCTCGACGTGCGGGATCCCGATAGCTTCCAACCGATCCTCGATCTGGCCGCCAAACAATCGGGCGTTCTGAATGCCGCCGTTTTTGTGGGTTCGATGCCGGATCAGGCAGAGATTGACGCCGATCCTGGGCTGATCGACGGTGTGATCACCGACAGTTTCAGCGGCCCGGCGCGATTCCTGACCATGCTCGCCCCGCTGCTGGAAGAACGCGGCAGCGGTGCCATCGCCGGGGTCGGATCGGTCGCAGGCGATCGCGGGCGGCTGGGCAACTATGTCTATGGTGCCGCCAAGGCGGGCTTTGCCACCTATCTGTCGGGCTTGCGCAATCGGCTTGGCCGTTCGGGCGTGCATGTAATGACGGTGAAGCCGGGGCCAGTGGATACCGCGATGACCTGGGGTTTGCCGTCGATGCCCTTCATGACGACGCCAGAAGGTGTCGCGCGGGATATCGCCAAAGGGCTGAAGAAAAAGCGCAATGTGATCTACACTGCGGGGATCTGGCGGCTGGTGATGGCGGTAATCCGGTCAGTCCCCGAACCGATCTTCAAAAAACTGAAAATCTGACGGGACAAGACTTTTGCAAAAGTCTTTGACAAACTCTTGCTCAAGCTTTTCTAGAACCCGAACCACTTTTGCCAAAGTCCCGCCGCGTAGAACATCAGCGACAGGGTGATCAGCAACAATCCGATGCCGCGCTTGTCTTTCAGGGCGAAAACAATCGGGTCGTAGTCCTGCTTGCCATAATAGCCCAGCCGGATCATCCGGAACAGCCAGGCCGCAATCGGGATCAGCGCCACCCACAGCAGCCATTGCGTCGGGTACAGGGTTCGCGCCTGTTCGCTATAGGTATACATGAAAAAGACCAACAACGCCCCCGCCATGCCCAGCCCCGCGACGTTGACCAGATCGCCGCGATCAGGGCGACCATAGCCGCGCCCCGGCAGGCGATCGTCAGACGTCGCAAGGGTCAGTTCGGTCAGCCGTTTGACGCTGCCAAGGGTGATGAAGACCGGAAAGATGAACACCAGCATGAACCCCGAGGCGGCGACGCTGCTGGCGGCTGCACCGGCGACCACCCGCAGGGTGTAGAGTGATGCCAGGGTGGCGATGTCGACCCAGCGCAGGCGCTTCAACTTCAGCGAATAGGCCAGCGAAAGCAGCATATAGAGCGCGACAACACCAAAAAAGGCCGCGCCCAGCATCGCGCCGACGCCCAGGGCGACGATACCCAGAACCAGGCAGGCGACCATGCCCACGCCGATCGGCACTGTGCCGCTGGCAAAGGGGCGGTTCTTTTTCGTCGGGTGCAAGCGGTCAGCTTCGAGGTCAAGCAGATCGTTGATGATATAGATGCAGGATGCCGCAGCGGAAAACGCCGCCATCCCTGCCAGTACCAACAGCAGTGTCGCCATCATGAACTCGTGCGCGGCGATCATCGGCAGGACCAGCAGGATGTTCTTGACCCATTGGTGCGGCCGCAGGGCGCGCAGAAGATCCTGCGGCCGCCAGCCTCCGGGGACTTCGGTGACGCCAATTCTCTGGGCGGTCTGGCTTGCCGCGAAACCGGCGGCGCGGCCAACCACGATGGCATGACTGCTATGATCCCAGATCGCCATGTCCGACCGGTCGTTGCCGGCATAGATGAATCCACCCTCGCCATAGGCGGCGACAAGCGCGGCAGCCTTTTGCGGGCCTTTGAGGTTGGTGACGCCATCCGAGGCCAGGGTGCCTTCCATGCCGAAATGCGTCGCCAGCGGGCTGACAAGGGAAATGTCCGAAGCCGAGGCAAGAATAACCTCGCGGCCCTCGGCCTGCGCGCCCCGTGCCATGTCGACGACGACAGGGTTGACTGGCAGAAGATCGACCCGCAGACCGGCGATCCGTGCCAGATCGGCCTTGAGCCCGGCCCGGTCGCCCATTCGCGTAAAGATTGTGCGCAGCGTTGCCATCGGGGCGCGGCCCAACCCTGCCCAAAGGGTTTCCAGCAACATGTCAGTCTTAAGCAAAGTGCCGTCAACATCCAGCACGAGCGGTCGGGTATCGGCCATCGCTAACTCCCGTTTACCGCGAAAACGCAGCCGTCCGTCATCAGGGTCGGCGGGGTTTGGCACAACCCACGGGCGACGTTCCAGGCGGCCAGCACCTTGGGCACGTAAGCGCGCGTTTCGGCATAGGGCGGCACGCCGGCATTGTCGCGCACCGACCCTTCGCCGGCATTGTATCCAGCCAGAACCAGAATTGGATCGCGGTCGAAATGGGTCATCAGCCAATCCAGATAGGCCACGCCGCCCTTGATGTTCTCGCCAGCGGTCAGCGGGGCGTCGACGCCAAATCGGTCAGCGGTGTCCGGCATCAGCTGCATCAACCCTTGCGCGCCGGAACGACTGACAGCATCGCTGCGCCCGGCGCTTTCGACCGCGATGACGGCCAGAACCAGCGCCGGCGAAACCTGGGTGCCGACCGTGGCAGTCAGAATATCGCGGCCGTGCAGTTTTGCGATTTCCTGCAGGCCCTGCAGACGCGGCCCCTGGATGGCCTTGCCGGGCGGCGCATTGGCCATTTCGCGCAGCGCCAGTTCCAGACGACCAGGGCCACTAGCGGTCAGATCAGGCGATACCGCATCCCAGAACCATGCGACGCCGCTGGGCGCGATTGCGGGGGAGCCGGCATTGGCGACGACTTGGGGCAAACTGCCGCCAGTGCCCGCAGCGGCCGGGGCACGCGGGGCCCGCGGTGCGACCTGTACAGTGATTCGATTGGTCGATCCGGGCGCAGGAACGGTCACACGCCGAAAGGTAAAGTCGCTCTGCAACCTGTGCTGATCTGCCGTCGCGACCGTCGACAGACAAATCGCGACCATCCCGAATGATGTTGCCAAGCGCCGCTTCATGCGGTTGCTGCCCTGCCCTGATTTATTATTGCGATCTTTATTGCAAATATTCGAAAGCGTTTCTAGCGCGTCAGTGGTCAAAGGCAGATTTCGGTAATGATTGGTCGTCAATCCGCAACGATTCCACCGGTGACAGATGGTGTATTCAATAATAAAACCTTATTATTTCAACAGTTTACCCGTATTAATCGCAAAAATTCGGGTTGATGCAAAATTGCACGAAACAGGTCAAAATCCCGCCCTAATCACAAGGCTATATATGTCCATCCAAGTCGTGGACCGCACCACTGAGAGGCCGGTACGGAGAGAAACGATTGAGGACTGAAACCGAGTAACCCCTGAGGAGGGACACCAAATGATGAACTTTCTGAAAAACTTCCGCGCCGACGAAGATGGCGCCGTCACTGTTGACTGGGTCGTGCTGACCGCCGCCATCGTCGGCCTCGGCATCGCCGTTCTGACCTCGGTCGGCGGTGGCACCAAGAGCCTGTCGAACAAGATCAGCTCGCAGCTGGCTGCGCAGAC
>JBBKXP010000096.1:0-5359 GCA_037969545.1 Paracoccaceae bacterium
CTGTAAGGCGGCAAAGTGGCCCAGCCCGACTTCGCGTCGGCGGCAATTGCGGGGGCGCGCAGATCGTCGGCAAGGGCGGCACCCAACGCAGTTTCATAACCGCTTTTGACCTGCAAGAGGTCCATGATCTGGCCGCCTTCGGCAGTGTCGCGCTGGACCAGTCGGGCAAGGGCGGCAACCTCGGCGCGCAGGGCATTTGATTCGCCTTCGGCCGACGACCTTTGGGCACGGGCGTCGGATTCTCGTTCTTGCGTCTCGGCGCGGGCCGTTTCGGCTTCGATCAGGGTCTGTTCAGCGTTTTCGGCAGTGGCCCCTGCCCGCTTTTGGGCGGCACCGGCGGTTTCAAAATCGGCTTCGGCGCGGGTCAGGGTCGACTGGGTTTCGGCCATCGCGGCCTTGGCGCGGGTCGCCTCGGTTTCGGATTTGGCCAGGGTCGCGCGGTTGTCGTCGATCAGACGCTTGGCCGCGTGGTGCCGGGCGGCAAGGCGGGCGACGTCTTCGGTGAGTTGGCTCAGATCGGCTTCGCGGGCCTGCAGGACTGACGCGGCATTGCGGGCCTCGGCTTGTGCGGCGCCCAGACGGTCGTCGTGGCCCTGTCCGGCCTTGCCGATTTCGGTTGCTTCCCATTCCAGCCGGGCGATGGTTTCGTCGGCGTCCTTGTTCAGCCCGGCCTCGCGGTCGATGTCGCGGGCCAGCTGATCAATCCGGCCCTTCAGGGTTTCGATAGTGGCAAGGGCGCGGGTTTCCTGATCGTTCAGCGCGTCACGCTGAACTTGCAGGCGTTGCAGGACGGCACCTGCAATCGCTTCTTCCTCACGCAGGGGCGGCAGGGCGTTCTCGGCGATCGTGTGGACTGCAGCGGCCTGACGCGCAGCGGTTTCGGCGGCGGCGGCGGCGGTCGTGCGGTCACGCAACTGGGCGATGGCGGCAGTTAGCGCCTCGTCAGCCTCGCGCCAGCGGCGATACAGCAGCAGACCTTCGGCGCGGCGCAGGTCGGTGCCGATTTCGCGGTAGCGGGCGGCTTGGCGGGCCTGACGCGCCAGTTGGGTCAGTTGCGCGGCCAGTTGTTCGACCACATCGTCGACGCGGGACAGGTTGGTTTCGGCGCCGTTGAGTTTCAGTTCGGCCTCGTGCCGGCGCTGGTACAGGCCGCTGATCCCGGCAGCCTCCTCAAGAATCCGGCGACGGGATTTGGGCCGCGCGTTGATCAATTCGCTGATCATCCCCTGCCGCACCAAGGCAGGCGAATGGGCGCCGGTCGACGCATCTGCGAACAGCATCTGAACGTCGCGGGCCCGCACGTCCTTGCTGCCGACCTTGTAGGCCGATCCGGCGTCGCGGGTGATCCGGCGGATGATCTCCAGATTATCGGCATCGTTAAAACCGGCGGGGGCAAGCCGTTCAGCGTTGTCGATGACCAGCGCCACCTCGGCAAAGTTGCGGGCCGGACGGGTGGCGGCACCGGCGAAAATCACGTCTTCCATCCCATCGCCGCGCATCGCCGTGGGGCGGTTTTCGCCCATGACCCAGCGCAACGCTTCGAGCAGGTTGGATTTGCCACAGCCGTTCGGGCCGACGACCCCGGTCAGACCATCGGCGATGATCAGGTCGGTCGGATCGACAAAGCTTTTGAAGCCGTTGAGGCGTAGTCTGGTGAAACGCAACTGCCCGCGCCCGATGTGATTCCGTCAGGGGCCAAGTTTGCCGGGCCAAGGCACCGTGAGTCAACGCAGCTGCGCTGTATCTGGGCAGGTTTGGGCGATTATCCACAAGATATCGTCAGTTCGGACGGTTTTCAGGCTGATTTGCGCCGTGCCGATCCGCCGCAGACCCGGCGCAACAGGTCGCAATCCGTCTTGACGCTCTGATGCGCAAGCTTCATCAAGGTCGGGCAAGGTTCCCCGAGATTGGTGCAAAGCATCAGGGGATGAATTGGGAATGTGGAAGGGTCCATCCGGGTTCGGAGACCTCAAGCCACAGCCGCCCCCGCGACTGTATGCGGTGAGCGTCCTGTCAGTTGGCCACTGGGAAACCGGGAAGGCGACAGGAGGCATCGACCCGCAAGCCAGGAGACCGGCCTCGCACCGCAGAACGCAGTTTTGCGGCCTGAAACCAATGATCCTGTCGGGTGTGACGGGAGAGGAGTAAAAGATGAACGAGACCACCAAGACTGTGGCGCGTGCGCGCGTCAATACCGATATCCTGTCGATCACGCTGGCCGCGTTTCTGGGGCTGGGCCTGATCTTTGTCGCCGGGTTTGCCCATAGTGCCGCGCTGCACGACGTGGCGCACGATACCCGCCACGCCATCGGGTTTCCCTGCCACTAGCGTGGCAGCGCACATCCAATGACCAAACCATTGTTCGCCGGCGCGTTGTTCGGCGGCCTTGCGGCGGGGCTGATTGCCGTTCTGCTGCATTACGCGTTGCTTGCCCCGCTTTTGCTTGAGGGCGAGATGTATGAAACCGGCGCACGCGTGCATTTCAGTGCGACCGGTGCCCAATCCGAGGCGGGCAGCCCGCCGATCTGGTCCGAGATGGGTCGCCAGATCGACACCTTTGCGCTGACCTTCGTGACCTATGTCGGGTTTGCGTTGCTGATGGCTACGGCGATGGCGGTTGCGGTGCGTTCTGGCATCGCGGTTACGCTACGGTCAGGACTGGTCTGGGGCCTGTGCGGCTTTGTCGCCACTGCCCTTGCGCCCGCCGTCGGTTTACCACCTGAATTGCCAGGCACCATCGGGGCCGATCTGGCGGCGCGTCAACTCTGGTGGCTCGGGTGCGTCGGGGCCACGGCTGTCGGGCTTGGCCTGATTGGATTGGGGCGCGGGGTTGTGCCAGCGGGGATCGGCGTCTTGCTGATCGCCGCCCCGCACCTGATCGGTGCACCGCATATCGACACTTATTTCGGGATCGCGCCGCCGGAACTGGCGTCGCACTATGTGTCGCATGCTTTGGGCGTGTCGGCGGTTGTCTGGGTCATCATGGGTGCTGTCGCGGGGTGGTTTTGGGAGCGGGACTAGCCCGGAATCCGCCCCACCAGACTAAAGCGAAGCTGGCCAAAGGGGCGGGCATCGGTGACGATCCCGCCTTTTTCCGTGGCGTAAGCTTTTGCGAAATCGGCGATCTCGGCCGCCTGTGTCGCCAGATCGACGTTATGGAAAAGATAGACGGGTTTGCCGGGGGCACGGAATGCGACGGCAGTGGGGTGGCCACAATTGTTCATGCAGTCAGTGGTTCGCACTTCTGCGGTTTCGCCAACGAGTTGACGCAACGCCTTGGCAAGCGCCTTACCCTGCGGTTCGGCCCCTTCGGCGCGGCATCCGGCGCAAATTGTGATGGTGTCGGTCATCGGTGCCTTTTGGAGCGGTTCTTGCGGAGGCAATCGCTAACAAGTCCGCGCGTCAAGTCTTTAGCGGCGATTTCTGCCGCCCGTCGACCGCGAAATTCGCCGGGTCCAGCCAGCGGACAAATTCGGCGCGGATCGCGGGCCAATCCTTGTCAATCACGGAAAACCACGCCGTATCGCGGTTGCGCCCCTTGTAGTGCGTCGCCTGCCGGAACGTCCCTTCGTAGGTAAAGCCAAGCCGTTCCGCCGCCCGCCGCGACGGCGCGTTCAAGGCATCGCATTTCCACTCGTAGCGGCGATACCCCAAGTCATCAAAGACCCGCGCCATCATCAGAAACATTGCTTCGGTCGACATGACGGTGCGCTGCAGGCGGGGGGAAAAGTTGATGTGGCCGACCTCGATCACTCCGGCGGCAGGGTCGATGCGCAGATAGGTGGCGACACCAACCGGGATTCCGCCCGCGTCCAGCACGGTGTGAAACAGCGGGTCGTCGGTGGTGCAGGTCTTGTCCATCCAGGTTCGGAATTCGGCCAGTGCCGTGAACGGACCATAGGGCAGATAGGTCCAGACCCGGTCTTCGGCATCGGCGACATAGGCTTTGTAAAGGGCCTGCGCGTGTGCCTCTGAGTCCATTGGCACCAGTGTCACCGTCCGCCCCTGCATCGGCGTCCAGGTCGGGCGCGGGCGGGGTAATGACACGTCAAGCGGTGCGCCGATCGGCTGACCGAGGGCGTTCAGGTTGTCGGACACTTACCCCAGAACCTTGCTCATCGCCTTGTCGACCGCCCCGGTGATCTGGTCCACATCGTCCTTTGTCGCGATCAGTGGCGGGGCGAACAGCAGGGTGTTGTTGTTGCCGGGGATCGACCGGTTGGTCATGCCGATGATGACGCCCTGCGCCAGACAGTCCGCGACGATGGCGGCGCAGACCTTTTCGTGCAGGGGTTCCTTGGTGTCACGATCCGTCACCAGTTCGGCACCCGCAAACAGGCCCTTGCCGCGCACATGGCCGATCGCCTTGTGCTTGTCCGCCAGTGCCAGCAGGTTGTTCATCAGGCGTTCACCCATCCGGGTCGAGTTGCCCAGAAGGTCTTCGTCCTCGAGAATCCGCATGTTTTCCAGCGCCGCCGCGGGTCCGGCGGTGCAGCCGCCAAAGGTGGATATGTCGCGGAAATAGGACAAGTGATCGTCGGCATCCTTGAACTGTTCAAAGACCGCGTTGGTGGTTACGCAGCAGGAGATTGCGGCGTAGCCTGACGCGACCCCCTTGGCCATCGTCACGATGTCGGGTTTGACCCCGTATTGCTGATAGCCGAACCATGTGCCGGTTCGGCCAAGGCCGCAGACCACTTCGTCGATGTGCAGCAAGATCTCGTATTGGCGGCAGATCTCCTGCACCCGGTCCCAATAGCCTTTGGGCGGGGTGATCGCGCCGCCGCCCGCGGTGATCGGTTCGAGGCACAGCGAACCGATGGTGTCGGGCCCCTCGCGCAGGATCACGTCCTCGATCAGGTTGGCGGCCTTCACGCCGTAATCCTCGCCGGCCAGCCCGTCCTGTGCACGGTATTCGCTGCAATGCGGGACCATGACGAAACCGGGGGCAAAGGGGCCATATTGAACGTTGCGTTCCTGCTGGCCGCCGGCCGACATCGTCGCAATGGTGCCGCCGTGATAATCGCGGTCGCGGTAGAGGATTTTCGATTTCTTGCCGCCGTGGTGTTTGTGGCTGATCTGGCGAACCATCTTGAACGCCTTCTCGTTCGCCTCGGACCCGGAATTGGCGTAATAGACACGGTCAAGCCCCGGCATCTTTTCGATCAGCCGTTCGGCAAATTGGGCGCTGGGAACGGTGCCCATCGACCCGCCCCAGAAGTTCATCTTGAGGATTTGGTCGCGCACGACATTGGCAATGCTTTCACGGCCATAGCCGACGTTGACGGTCCAGACCCCGCCCGACACCGCATCCAGGTGTTCCTTGCCCTTGGCGTCCCAGACACGCATACCCTTGCCC
>JBBKXP010000097.1:0-4050 GCA_037969545.1 Paracoccaceae bacterium
GGGGTGCTGAAGGCGGCGGTCGCCTGCCATTCCGGCATGGCGACCTTTGCTGAGGCCGGCGTCAGCGCCGGCTAGAGGTATCGCCGGGCCGCCGCCGACGCGCCTTTTCCTTTTCCACCGCCTGCACGCGGGCGGCCAAAGCTGATTCAAGATCATTATCCAGCACCCGGGCGCGGGCTAGATATTCGGGGTTGTCGGCAATCGGCACCCCCGGTTTCCACAGTTCAGCCAGTTCGCGCAGGGTTTCGCGATCATGGTGGTAGAACATCGTCTCGGCCTCGGCAGCCTCGTATTCGGACATTCCGAGGTTTTCCAGCGCATAGCGTCCGGCGCGCAGAGAGCTATCGAACATCTCGCGCACGATGTCGTCGGCACCCGCCGCGAACAACTCGTAAACATGGACCCGGTCGTGGGCACGGGCGACGATATGCAGATCGGGGCGTTCCTTGCGGGCGTAATTGACGAGTCTGACAGCCGCCTCTTTGCTGTCGATTGCGACGACCAGAACCTTGGCTGAATCCAATCCGGCGGCGGCCAGCAGATCGGGACGGGTCGGGTCGCCAAAGAACCCCTTGAATCCGAATTTTCGCATCATCTGAACGGTTTGCAGGTCACTGTCCAGCACGACGGTACTGAATCCGGCGCTTTCGACCAGGCGATTGACGATCTGCCCAAAGCGGCCAATTCCGGCGATGATGACGGTGCCCTTTTCATCAATTTCATCTTCGGCCTCCTGTTCGTCTTCGACCATCCGGCGGCTCAGGACTTCGTAGGTGATGAACAGCAATGGCGTGATCAACATCGACAGGGCGATGATCAGCAACAGTTTCTGACCCAAGAGCGGCCCCATGACGCCGGTGGCCAGCGAAAACGAGATCAGAACAAAACCGAACTCGCCGGTCTGGCTTAGCCCAAGTGTGAACAGCCAGCGGTCGCGCGGTTTCAAATTCCAGATCCGGGCGAGAACATAAAGGATCGACCCTTTGATGAAAATGACCAGCAGGGTCAGCGCCAGAATGCGGAACGGGTCGCCAAAGAAGGCTTCAAAATTGAATCCGGCGCCGACAGTGATAAAGAAAAGCCCCAGCAACAGGCCCTTGAATGGTTCAAGATCGCTCTCGAGCTCGTGCCGGAATTCCGAGTTGGCAAGGACGACGCCCGCCAGAAAGGTGCCCAATGCGGGCGACAGCCCGACCGAGCCCATGAGCACCGCAATCGACACCACCATCAACAGGGCCAGCGCGGTATACATCTCGCGCAGCTTGGCGTGGTGGATGTAACGAAACACCGGGCGGGTCAGGTAGACCCCGACCAGAATGATTGCCGCCACGGCCCCCAGTGTCACCAGCGTGACTCCCCAGCCAGGCAGTCCATCGACAAGGCTGAGCGGGCCGTGATCACTGCCGCCGATGGTCCCGTCGTTCGCGCGGATCACCGATCCATCCGGCGCGATCATCATCGGCGACGTGACCGCCAGCAGCGGTAAGAACGCCAACATCGGGATAACCGCGATGTCCTGCGCCAGCAGCACGGAAAAGATGTTGCGCCCGCCCGCGGTCGCAACCAGCCCCTTTTCCGACAGTGTTTGCAAAACGATGGCAGTCGACGACAGGGCCAGGATCAAACCGATCGCCAGGGCATTGTCAAAGGGCTGTTTCATCGCCATCGATGCGCCCATGATCACCAGCGTCGTGATGGTGATTTGCAGGCCCCCCAGCCCGAACAGCTTGTCGCGCATCGCCCAAAGAACCCGGGGCTCCAGTTCCAGCCCGATCAAGAACAGCATCATCACGACGCCGAATTCGGCGAAATGCTGCAGATCGGCGGTTTCGGAGCCGACCAACCCGGTCAGCGGACCGATCACGATTCCGGCAAGCAGGTAACCCAGCACCGACCCAAGACCCAGACGCGCCGCCAGTGGCACCGCGATGACCGCCGCGCCCAGATAAATCGTGGCCTGAAACAGAAAACTCTCCATCCGCAAGGTATTACAACGCGGCGGCAGAATGGCAACGACCGCCATTGCACGAATTGTGTCGTCGGGTCATCGGATGTGTCAGTATTGCCCGATCACGCGGGTTTGCGATCAGATGGGCAGCGGCGCGTCGGGTTTCACCCGCTCCATCACGATCTGGCTTTGAACTCTGCTGACCGCGGGGTGCGGCAGCAAAACCTGCTGCACCAGACGGTTCAATGCAGACAGGTCGGTGCAGAACACCCGCAGCAGATAATCCGCCTCGCCGGTCAAGGTCCATGCCCCGACGATCTCGGGCGCGGTGCGGGTCATGCGCACGAAATCGCGGGCGTTTTCGGCGGTGTGGGTCGCCATCACGATGCGGATGAACGCCTCGACCCCAAGGCCGATTTTCTCGGGGGCGATCATGGCGCGGTAGCCGCTGATATACCCCTCGGCCTCGAGCCGCTGGCGCCTGCGCCCGGCCTGCGAGGGAGAAAGAGCCAGCATTTCGCCGAGTTCCTGTGCGGTCAGATGGCCGTTGACCTGCAGTGCAGATAAAAGACGCGAGTCGGTATGGTCCAGCATGATTTGCGCATATTTCCAGTTATTTTGCGGCTATTTATCGAATTTCACTGACTTTAGCTATAAGATTGCGCAGTTTTGACGCAAAAATTGCGGTATCGTCTTGTTGAGTCATAGACAGGAGTTTCTTATGGGTCCCTTCCCACACGACGCCCCCAACGCCAAGATCACGGACCAGAATCCCGCCGGCACCGACGGGTTCGAGTTCGTCGAATTCGCCCACCCCGAACCAGACACCCTACGCAACCTGTTCACCAAGATGGGCTATACCCATACCGCAACGCACAAGACCCGCGCGATCGAGCTTTGGCAGCAAGGCGACATCACCTATGTGATCAACAACGAACCGGGCAGTCATGCGCAGCGGTTTGTTGCCGAACACGGACCATGTGCACCCGCGATGGCATGGCGCGTCGTTGATGCGCAGCATGCCCTGAAACATGCGATCAGCAAAGGCGCGCAGGAATATACCGGCAGCGGCAAGACGATGGATGTGCCCGCCATCGTCGGAATCGGTGGCAGCCTGATTTACCTGATCGACCAGTACTACAATACCAGTCCCTACAACCGCGAATTCAATTGGGTCCACGACGCCCACCCTGAAGGTGTCGGGTTCTACTACCTCGACCACCTGACCCACAACGTCCACAAGGGAAACATGGACGTCTGGTTCAAGTTTTACGGCGAAATCTTCAATTTCCGCGAAATCCGGTTCTTTGACATCGCGGGCAAGTTCACCGGCCTGACCAGCCGCGCCCTGACCAGTGCCTGCGGCCGCATCCGTATCCCGATCAACGAGGACCGGGGCGAGACCGGGCAGATCGTCGAATACCTGAAACGCTACAAGGGCGAAGGCATCCAGCATATCGCCGTCGGGGCGCGAAACCTTTACGATGCGACCGACACGATTGCCGATCGGGGCATCAAGTTCATGCCCAAACCACCCGCCGCCTATTACGTCAAATCATATGCCCGCGTCAGCGGCCACGACGAGCCCAAAGACCGGATGATGCGCAACGGCATCCTGATCGACGGCGAAGGCGTGGTGGATGGCGACCAAACCCGCATCCTGCTGCAGATTTTCAGCAAGACAGTGATCGGTCCGATCTTTTTCGAGTTCATCGAACGCAAGGGCGACGATGGCTTTGGCGAGGGAAACTTCAAGGCGCTGTTCGAGAGCATCGAACAGGATCAGATTGACCGTGGGGTGATCACGGCCGGCGAATGACTATGGCATCGCGAGAACCAGCGTGCGTCCCCGCTTCACATAGTTGATGACATTGTCGCCAATCGCGCTGACCCTGCCACCGTCAAGATTGTCGCCGACCTTGACCCGCATCAGGCGGCCATTGCCCATGCGCACGAGGGCCAGGCGGTTGCTGGGGGTACCGTAAACTCCGATCAAGGCCACATCCCGCAAGTCGATCGCATTCTCCACCGTAGCAGCGCGGGCAACCCCACCGGGCACCGGGCCCGAAGGTGCGACAGTCGACTGGGTCGGTGCCCGGTGG
>JBBKXP010000098.1:0-5635 GCA_037969545.1 Paracoccaceae bacterium
TGTTCGGGCGCCGTGCCAGTTACCAAATTACACCGCACTATCCCGCGGCCAAGATCGACTTCGCTGATCGTTCCGTTGCCGGCGTTCGACACGTATACGACACTCGGGTCAGAACCAAAGGCGGCAAAATTGGGCATGCTGCCCGTCGGCACAAAGCCGGTCAGCGTCATTGATGTGAGGTCAACAATCGAAATCCCGTCGCCTGACGGATGGGTCGCGACCGCATAGCGGCCATCTGGCGAAACAACGGTATGATGAACTGCCCCCGGAACCTCGATCCGGCGGATAATTTCGCCGGAAGCCGCCTCGATAACGCTTAGAAGACTGATACCTGCATCCGCCGGGCCGATCAGGGAATTTCCTGACGGGCATCTGACCCGCACTAGTCTCGAGATGGCAGTGCGCCTTTCCAGGATGCCGACGGTTATGCCAGCGATGAGAATGAGAGCGACGAGGGTCATTTCGAGACTCCTTGATGGATGCGTTCAGATGCGCATTGGCGCGCTGCGACAGGTCAATGCCCGCCACAACATCCGGTGGATTGACCCGCGGGGTCGTCTTTGGCCGCCGGTTCTTTCCCGGCCGGTCCGGCCTGCGCGCTCGGGTCGGCCGCGACTTTTTGCGGCGCGTAAGACGACCCGCAACCGCAGCCGCTGGTCTTGGGTTTTGGCGATTCGGCAAGCGTGTTCGATGTCGAACTTATGGTCGTTTCCTCCAACAGGGATTTGTTACTTTAAGGTTTAGACGCACATCGAGGGCCGACGTTACAGGTCGCCCCGATTCAGGTTTCCACTTCACGCTTCGGATGGCAGTCGCATCCGGCCAGGCCGTGCCGTGAAAAGACCCTATTCAACGCACCAAATCAGTCCGTCAGACCCTGCCGCCCAAGTGCAAGGTTGCGGGTTACGGCGTCCAGACTCAGCCCCAGGCGCTCCACAACCGACTGCGGCGATGCGCCGTCCATGTCGATGGCACGGACGACTATCGCCTGTTCCGGCGGCAGCGTCGGCAAAAGCAAGTCAAGGCAGTCGCAGCTCAACTTTGCAACGGCATCGTCACGAATCAGACCCGGAGGGTTGGTTGATGTCACGTCCCCATTCCCGATTCAGCGCAGCAGGGCGTTGCAGACTGCCCCAAGGCGCAAGTCGAAAGAGGCAATGCGGCCCGCGCGATCCGCACAGACCCGGCCAGCCGGTCGTTGGTATTTGGTTTCCGCCGGATCGCATGCAGTCCATTCATTGCCACCGCCCGAGAAGTTTTTCAGATCACAAGACGTGCACTGTGACCGGTCCTTACATCCCGCCCGCGGCTCTAGTCCTCGAGCGGTCTGAAAAAGACGATCTGTCGTCTGAATGCGTGCAATCGCACTGCATGAAATGACCGTCACCACAGACCTGGCAGATCTCGGCTATCTTCTTCTTCAACGCCACCCGACTGCGGTGGACCCGTACGCCGAGCGTGTTAAGGTTGATGTCCAAGTCGGCCGCAATCGCATCGCGCGGCTCTTCAAGCAGATCCAGACGTGACAGCAGATTGGCCTGTGCGGGATTCAACGCATGAATTGCGGCTGAAACGCAACCGCAGGCGGGGCGATCGGTTTCCTCTGTCCCCGAGCCCAAGGCCTTGGCATCGCTGATATAGGCTTCGGCGGCGCGATGTCGGGTGGCTCGACGGCGGTAGTGGTCCGTCAAGGTGTGTCGCAATGTGATACCCAGCCAAGCGTCCAGCCGCTCGCCGCTTTTGATCGAAGCCTGATTGCGCAACACTTTGACGCAGAAGTCCTGAAAGACATCCTCGGCATCCTGCGGAGAATTCAGACGTTTGCGCAGAAACCCCATGAATTTGGCGCGGCATTCGATGAGTTTCGTTTCGGCGTCACCCTGCGTGACCGTTGTGTATTGTTGTTTGGTGTAAGCGAACATGGCTCACTCCTTTCAGAAGGTTTCGTGCAGCACCGAATGTCCGGTGCAGGCGGTTAGACCCGTGAAAGGTATCGGGGAGGATGGAAGGGCAGTTTTCCTGACCCGTATGGCAGGTAGCTGGCAACGGTGAAAAATTCTGGTGTGCGATCGGCGCGCTTCGAAAGCGGATTGTCAGATGGCAGGATCACCAAAACGCAGCCATGACCAATCTGGCATGTCGTGTCTGGCGCAAGATAGGAGTTTCCGTCACCAAAGATTCCCGTGATTGCCGTGGAAGTGAAGGCGACTTGCGCGGGCTGAGCCTGATGATCGATCTCAGGTGAATAAGCCAAGGCAGACAAAAGTATGATGCAGACCACCGCAGCGTACTTCACTGCGTCCATCCAAACGATCATGCTGCGCTGCGTTGCTCGTACCATAGGCTCGGACGTTGTTTCCCCTCTGCCCGCAACAATAGACTGTCGGAGACAATCGCGCTTTGATCTAGGTCAGTCTGCAAGGTGCACCCGATACAGCAATGTTCGCGCATACCGCATGCGATCCCGACCAGGTTTTCAATTTGGCGGTTCCAAGCTATGACCGAGGGGTGGCGTACCCCCCCGTTCTCCAAAAATCAGGTTCAATATGCGCTCACCAGCAAATCTCCTCCGCCGTCTGGCGCCAGAAGCCGATCTGTTAGTATTGTCATTTCTTGGGCATTTCGCATGGGAAATACTACAGGCACCACTGTTCGCGAGCATGAACGACACAGATCACTTTGCAGGCATCGCGATCTGTCTCAGGGCAACATTCGGTGACCTTGTGATCGCATTGACTGCGTTCTGGCTCGCGGCCGTGGTCGGGGGCGGACGATACTGGTTCATGGATGCAGGTATTCGTGCAGGAAGCACGTTTTTTGCAACGGGCCTGCTGGCAACCGTTGGCCTTGAATACCTCAATACCGAAGTGACTGGCCGTTGGGCCTATGACGGAATCATGCCGCTTCTCCCGATTTTCGGCACCGGGTTGTCGCCAATCCTACAATGGGTCCTTGTACCCCTGTTCGTGCTTTTCTATCTGCGCCGACTGGCACCTCATGCGGTGGGTCAGCTGAACGATCATCGGTCTTGACCTTCCAGCGCGGTAGTCACCACATATGAACTCGAACACAGGAGGCGATCATGAAATTCAATGTTCCCGACATGAGCTGCGGCCACTGCAAGGCCACCGTCGAAAAGGCCATAGGCGCAGTGGATGCCTCGGCAAAGGTGTCGGTCGATCTCGGCAGCCGGACAATCGAGGTCGACAGCACGCACAGTGCCGCCGAAATCACCGCTGCTCTTTACGCCGCTGGATATGGTGCAACGCCCGTTGCCGCCTGACAGGGTCAGATCAGTTTTACCTGCGTGCCGATCGGTGCCCGGAGATAAACTTCTTCGATCTGTTCGTTATACAGGCCAATACAGCCATTTGACGACCGCCGCCCGATCTTGCGCGTGTCGGCGGTGCCGTGGATCCGGTAATACTGCCACGACAAGTAAAGGGCGCGGGTGCCCAGCGGGTTCAACGGATCGCCGCCGGCAATCGTCGGTGGCCATTCCGGGTTGCGTTCGCGCATCGACGGGGTCGGGGTCCAACTGGGATTTTCACGCTTTTCGATGACTTCGGTATAGCCGCGCCGGGTCAAGTCGTCGGTCAGCGGCACCGAGGTCGGATAGATCCGCATGTCGCCGTCCGGCGTCCAATGCTGCAACACCCGCGTCGTGGTGTCCGACAGCAGGATGCCGGGACCGATCGCATCGAAATGATCCTCCCAGCTATGCACAACAAACCCCGCGACGTTGCGCGTCACCTCTTGCGCCAGCAAGGCAGGCGCGGCCAATATGGCAGCGCTTGCGCCCGCGCCCGCCAGAATGGCGCGGCGAGTCAAAAACCTAGTCTGCATCGTAAATCTCCTTTGCCTCTTATTTTTGCGCCTGCCTGAAGGGTTCCGGTGGGGGAGGGTCAACAGCGCAGGCGTCACAACCAAGTGATCCGATACGGCAACTATTCGGGCCGTCAGCAAAAACGCGGCGTTGTTGCGTGGCGCATTTCCGCTAGGCTGACTGAAAGCTTGGCCAGTCACCGATGGAGAAGAAACACGATGCAAACTGATCGGGCCGATGCCATGCCGAAAGGCCGCCGCGCGCTGACTTACCTTTTTGCCCTGGTCGTCACCCTTTTGCCGATGTCAGTGGTGGCGCAGGTGTTTACCGGGATCAAAGAGATCGCCGTTCCGGTCGGCCCAGATGCCACCGAACCCGCGATATTCGCGAACGACGGTGCAGTGATGATGAGCTGGACCGAACCGCAGGGCCCCGGTTTTGCCGTCAAGACGGCAACGCTGCGCGACAACACATGGTCGGCACCGTCGACGGTCGTCGCCGCGGATTCGCTCATGGTGAACTGGTCCGACTTTCCGACCATCGCCGCCTTTGGCAATGGCACGCTGGCAGTCGGCTGGATGCGTGAAAGCGCTGTGCTGTTGCCCTATGCCTACGACCTCAACATTTCGCTGTCCGGCGACGCCGGGCAAAGCTGGGGCAACCCGATCATTCCGCACGATGACCGGTCGGAACGCCAACACGGCTTTTTGACGCTGCTGCCGGTCGGACAGGATGAACTGGTTGCAATCTGGCTGGATTCCCGCGCCTATGATGACAGCAACCCCGATGACGACAGCTTTGAAAACGCGATGCAGCTGCGGTCGGCGACATTGACGGCAAACAGTGGCCTGTCCGCCGATATCCCGCTTGATCTGCGCACCTGCAGTTGCTGCCAGACCAGCGCGGCGGTTGCGGGCGATGGCACGATCCTTGTCGCCTACCGCGACCGGACCGAGGCCGAAATTCGCGACATTTCGGTGGTCCGGCGTCAGGACGGCGTCTGGTCCGACCCCAGAACTGTCAACGACGACGGCTGGGAAATATCGGGCTGTCCGATCAACGGACCGGCCATTGATGCGGATGGCGACAGTGCTGTCGTCGCGTGGTTTACCGGCGCCGACAACAGACCTGCCGTCAAACTGGCCTTTTCCGACGATTCCGGCGCCAGCTTTGGCCCACCGACACAGGTCGACACCGGTGGTGCAGCCGGGCGAGTCGATGTGTTGATGTTGCCCGATGGCGATGCGCTGGTGTCCTGGGTGGCATGGCTGGGCGTGGGCGAGGCGCTGATGGTTTGCCGGGCGACCCCGACCGAGGGATGCGTCGGCCGTCAGGTGATCGCGCTGAACAGGGCGGGCGGATCGGTCAACTTTCCCCGGATGGTGCAGGGGCGCGACGCGATCTATCTGGCATGGACGCAGCCGCTGGATTTGCCCCGACCGGGCACAACCATCCGGCTGGTAGCTTTGACGGGGCTGTTGCCCTGACAAAGGCGATTGCACCCCCTAAGGCGTGTCAGCATCGGTCCGATCTTGCTGAAACGCCCTTTGTTCTGACGGCCATGTCGATTTGATATAGGCAAGTATGTCGGCGATCTCGTCCGCCGTCAGCACGTCGCCAAAGCCGGGCATCCCGCTGTTGAACGTGACGCCGGACCGGGCCAGCGCCGCCGCGCCGCCCAAGGTGACGTAATCCGACAGGACGCGGTCGGCGTGGTGCCAGGTGTGCCCGGTTTCATCGTGCGGTGGGGAGGGATAGATACCGTCGGGGCCGGGCCTGCGCCAGTTCGGCTGACCTTCAAGTTCGGCA
>JBBKXP010000099.1:0-19701 GCA_037969545.1 Paracoccaceae bacterium
GTTCCGGCGCGGGCGGCAGCACTGGTCAACGGCACGGCCAGCCACGCGCTTGATTACGACGACACGCATTTCGGACATATCGGGCATCCGTCGGTGGCGGTCACCCCCGCCGCTTTGGCAATGGCCGAGCACACCGGCGCCGATATGGCCGCCCTGACAGAAGCCGCGCTGATCGGCGCCGAGGTGTCGATCCGCGTCGGCCTTTGGTTGGGCCGGGCGCACTATCAGTCAGGATTTCATCAGACGGCGACTGCCGGGGCGATCGGTGCAACTTTGGCGGCCTGCCGTCTGGCTGGTGCCGACGCCGCAGAGTGCGCCAATGCCATCGGTCTTGCCGCGACGCGCGCAGCGGGGCTGAAATCGCAATTCGGAACGATGGGCAAACCCTACAATGCCGGCATCGCCGCCGAAACCGGCATTGCCGCAGCGACGCTGGCGATGGCCGGGATGACATCGACGCCGTGTGGTCTGTCCGGTCCGCAAGGATTCGCCGCAACACATCACGGGGCCGGTGACGATGCCGGATTGGACGCGATGGGACAGGACTGGCAGTTTCTTGCGATCAGTCACAAGTTTCACGCCTGTTGTCATGGCCTGCACGCGATGATCGCCGCGGTCGGCGATCTGGCGGTCGATCCGGCGCAGGTGGCGAATGTGGCAGTCCGGACAAATCCCCGCTGGCTGACCGTATGCAACATCCTGGCGCCCCGATCCGGGCTGGAAGCCAAGTTCAGCTATCGGCACACCTGTGCGATGGCTTTGGCAGGCGTTGATACGGCAGTGGTCGACAATTTCAGCGATGCGATGGCGGGTCGCGCCGATCTGGTGGCGCTGCGCGACCGGGTCGAGGTAACGGCGGCCTCCGGACTGACCGAGATGCAGACGGCGATAACCGTGACATTGCAGGATGGATCGGAACGATCGGCAACCCACGATCTCACCGTACCGCTGGCATTTGATTTGCGATGCAAGAGGTTGCAGGCCAAAGCTGCGGCATTGCTGGGTCCGGACGCCGCCACAGCGCTTTGGCGCGCCAGCGATCAGGACAACCTCGCACCGTTTCTCAGCGTGATCGGCCGCACGGCCTAGACCCGCTGGATCGTTGCCAGCAGCAGTCGCAGGGCATGATCGCACGCCGCTTGCCGCACTTTGGCGCGGCCCAGCGCGCCGAATTCGATGGTTTCGGTGCGGGTATCGGCCGGGCCGCTGATCCCAAAGCAGACCCGCCCCTCGGGCTTGTGATCTGACCCGCCGGGTCCCGCGATGCCGGTGATCGCGACCGCAACCTGCGCTGTGGAATGGCGGATCGCCCCTGTGGCCATTTCGGCAGCAACCGGTTCGGACACCGCGCCGCAAGTCGCCAGAGTCGCAGCACAGACCCCCAGCATCTGCGACTTTGCGACATTCGTGTAGGTGACAAAACCCCGTTCGAACACCGCAGAACTGCCGGCTATTTCGGTCAGGGCCGCAGCGACCATGCCGCCCGTACAACTTTCGGCGGTGCAGACCATCAGACCTTTTTTTTGTGCCGCATCAATGATCTGCGCCACGACACTCATCCCGCGAAAAGGCCGTGGGCGATGGCGGCAAGCAGGCCGACGCCGATGCCGGCCATGACCCCGGCAATCACATCGTCCAGCATCACGCCCAACGGCCCGTGCCGGCGATCGGCCCAACCGACAGGGCCGGGTTTCCAGATGTCGAACAGGCGGAACAGCAGAAAGGCGAACAGCCAGCCAGGCCAAAGTGCCGTGACCGTCACCCCGACATGCGCCGCACCAAAGGCCACCGGAAGCAGCGCGATCCATTGGCCCGCGACCTCGTCAATCACGATTTCAGCGGGGTCGTGGTCGGTTTTGCCGCGCGTTTCCAATGTCGTGGCCCACAGACCTGCGACAAAAACAATAAACGCGGCCAGCAACAGACCCCACGGACCAAGCAGCAGAATCACGATCAGCGCGACAGGCAGGGCCGCCAACGACCCCCAGGTGCCGGGTGCGTGCCGCAAGTGGCCGATATAAAAGAAGGTCGCGATAAGGTGGCTCATGTTCGCACCAGCGTCACCGTCGCCAGCGCCGCGATCCCTTCGCCCCGGCCGGTGAACCCAAGCCTTTCGGACGTCGTCGCCTTGGCGCTGACACGGTCCGGTTCCAGCCCCATAATCCGTGCCATTTCTGCTTTCATTGCAATGGCATGAGGACCGATCTTGGGATATTCGCAGATCAGGGTGCAATCGGCATTGCCGATGGCGAACCCCTGCGAGCGGGCCAGAGCGCAGGCATGGGTCAGAAAGATATGGCTTGCCGCGCCCTTCCAACGGGGATCCGACGGCGGAAAATGCTGGCCGATGTCACCCATCCCCAACGCCCCGTAGATCGCATCGGTGACCGCATGCATGCCCACATCGGCATCCGAATGGCCTTGCAAGGCTCGGTCGTGCGCCACCTTGACTCCGCAAAGCCAGACGTGATCGCCGGGGCCAAATCGATGGACATCAAAGCCGTTTCCGCAACGAACATCCATTGTGGTTCCTAACAGGCGAGTTGCACGCGCAAAATCCGTGTCCAGTGTGATCTTCAGGTTGCCTTCGTCACCGGCGACAATGGCCACATCAACCCCGTTATTGCGGGCAACGGCGACATCATCGGCGGCCTCGATCGTCAGTTTGCGGTAAGCCTCGACGATCGACGCGAAATGGAATCCTTGCGGGGTCTGGGCCCGAATCAATCCGTTGCGGTCCGCAGTGCCGGTGACAAACCCGTCGGCACCGCGCCAAAGCGCATCGGTCACGGGCACGCCGGGTGCGGCGGCCTTGCAGGTGTCCAACGCCGCAAGAACCGCGTCGATGATTGCGGCACTGACCAACGGGCGGGCGGCATCGTGGATCAGGACGCAGTGGGGTGGCGTGGCGGCCAGCGCCCGCAGTCCCGCCTGTACCGAAGCGCCGCGCGTCGCGCCACCTTCAACGACCAATAACTCATCCCGATCAAGCAGATGCAGGTCGTCCTTGTGAACAACGGCAACGATCTGGCCAATCCCGGGATGCCGCCGAAACGCCGCGACTGTCCGGTCGATCACCCGAATTCCAGCCAGATCGCGCCACTGTTTTGGCTGTTCGCCTCCGGCCCGGATGCCCCGTCCGGCGGCAACGATGATGGCAGCGGTTGTGCGCATGGCCCCCTCGGGTTCTTTGGCCCTGTTCCTAAGCCGAGTTCGCGAGCTGCGCAAATGCTGACTTTCGTCGATTAGTAACGATGAAATATTGGGCACAATTCCGACTTTGCCCAAAATATCATCGCGCCGCATTGAAGATGCCGCTCGACGGAGTTAAGACACACGGGAGCAGCGACAACTGGTGCGAAACTGATGCCCGAGACCATCCAGATTGGCGATGTGACGCTCGATCCGCCGGTGGCCCTTGCGCCACTGGCCGGTATCACCGACATGCCGTTTCGCCAGCTTGTCAGCAGTTTCGGCGTCGGGTGGGTTGTATCCGAAATGGTCGCAAGTCATGAGATGGTGCAGGCAAAGCCGGGGGTGCGCGAACGCGCTGAACTGGGGTTCGGGCAAACCAACACCGCGGTGCAGCTTGCCGGGCGCGAGGCGCACTGGATGGCCGAGGCGGCGCGGCTTGTGCAGGGCAACGGCGCCCGCCTGATCGACATCAATATGGGGTGCCCGGCCAAGAAGGTGACGAACGGCTATTCCGGGTCGGCGCTGCTGAAAGACCTTGACCACGCGTTGTCACTGATCGACGCCGTGGTTGGCGCCGTTGACATTCCCGTGACGCTGAAAACCCGGTTGGGTTGGGACGATGCCATGTTGAACGCCGCCGATCTGGCGCGCCGGGCCGAAGCTGCGGGGATCAGGCTGATTACAATCCACGGCCGCACCCGTTGTCAGTTCTACAAGGGCGCGGCGGATTGGGCAGCGATCCGGGCGATCAAGGACGCGGTCGGCATTCCGGTGATCGCCAATGGTGATATCATGGATACGGCCAGCGCCCGAACCGCATTGGCGCAATCGGGGGCCGATGGGGTGATGGTCGGGCGTGGCGTTCAGGGGCGGCCCTGGATACTGGCGCAGATTGCTGCCGGACTTGGGCTGGCAACAGCACCGCAAATACCCCGGGAGGCGGCCTTTGCCGATCTGGTCGCAGGCCACTATACCGCGATGCTGGAATTTTACGGCAAGACGCTTGGCAGCCGCACCGCACGCAAGCATCTGGGCTGGTACATGGATGCAGCGGCAACACCGGCACCCCTACGACGCGCGATCCTGACCGAGGCCGATCCGGCACGCGTCCTGCGATTGCTGCCCGATGCCCTGAACACGCATCTGCAGGTGGCGGCGTGATGCAGGGTTCGGCGCTTTGGTCGTCGCTTCCGGTGCCGGCAATTCTGGTGGCAGCGGACGACACGATCAAGGCCATCAATCCGGCGGCCGAAAGCTATCTCAACCTTTCGACCCGCAACCTTGTCGGTGCCCCGGTCTGGGACAAGGTGATGATCGACGCCGATATCGAAGGCCCGTTCGGGCGGGCCCGCAAAGACCGCAGTTCGTTGTTTGTCAACGACGTCAACGTCGGCAGCGGCGAACGCGCGCCATTGCAATGCAACATCCAGTTCGCACCTCTGCAGGGCGACGAAGACCTGATGATCATGATGATCAGTCCGCGCGAGATTGCCAGCCGGATGACCTTGAACGTGCAGACCGGCAGGGGCGCCAGATCGGCCATCGGCATGGCCGAAATGCTGGCACACGAAATCAAGAACCCGCTTGCCGGGATCACCGGGGCGGCGCAATTGCTGTCGATGGGTCTGGACCCTGCGGATCAGGAAATGACCGATCTGATCGTCGATGAATGTCGCAGGATCGTCAAACTGCTGGAACAGGTCGAACAGTTTGGAAATCTGCGCCCGCCGTCCCTGCGCCCGGTCAACATCCACGACATCCTGGACCGGGTCCGCCGGTCTGCCTCCGTCGGTTTTGGCGCCCACATGACATTTGTCGAAGACTACGACCCCTCGCTGCCACGGGTAATGGCCGACGCCGACCAGTTGTTGCAGGTGATCATGAACCTGATCAAGAACGCCTCAGAGGCCAGCAGCGGCGGCACGATTCGCCTGCATACGTTCTATGACGCATCGCTGCGCTTGCGCGGCGCAGACGGAACTCAGGCCCGGCTGCCCGTGCAGATCGAGATCATCGACGATGGCCCTGGCCTGCCACCGGCGATTGCGGCTGACGTTTTCGAACCCTTCGTATCGGGGCGCGAAAATGGCACCGGGCTGGGCCTCGCGCTGGTCAGCAAACTAATTGGCGATGTCGGCGGCTGGATCGCTGCCGATTCCGTCCCCGGCCGCACCGTGTTCCGGGTCTCGATGCCACTGGCCCCGAAAGACGCCCCCGAAGATGACGAAACAGGAGATTACTGATGGATGGCACTGTCTTGGTTGCGGACGACGACCGAACGATCCGCACGGTCTTGACCCAGGCCCTGACCCGCGCCGGCTGCAAGGTCCACGCGACGTCATCGCTGGTGACGCTGATGCGCTGGGTCGATGAGGGCAAAGGCGACCTGGTGATCTCCGATGTGATCATGCCCGACGGCAACGGGCTGGAACAACTACCCTTGATTTCCGCGGCCCGGCCGGGCCTGCCGGTGATCATCATTTCGGCCCAGAACACGATCATGACCGCAATTCAGGCGACCGAGGCCGAAGCCTATGACTACCTGCCCAAACCCTTTGACCTGCCCGATCTGATGAAACGCGCCGCCCGTGCGCTGGCCGTCAAACGCCGCACGCCGGGGCCACGCACGACAACCGAGGAATCTGCCAAGGATCTGCCCATGGTAGGGCGGACGCCGGCGATGCAGGGTCTTTACAAGCTTGTCGCGCGGGTCATGAATACCGCTTTGCCGGTTTTGATCACTGGTGAAAGCGGAACCGGAAAAACCCTCATCGCCCGCGCCATTCACGACTTTTCAGATCGCCGCAACCTTCCCTTCGTCACTGTCAGTCCTGTCGATCTTGAAGGCATCGACGGCCCGGCCACTGTCCTGTCACGCGCCAGGGGTGGTTCGCTGCTGTTTGACGAGGTCGGCGATATGGATGCCGCCGCCCAGGCCCGGATCGTGCGGATGCTGGACGCCTTGCCTGAGAATGCGCCCCGAATCATGTCCACGTCCCAGATCGATCTGCAGGATCGGATTGCGGATTGCGGATTTCGCGAGGATCTATTCTATCGTCTCGGCGCGGTCACGATCGCTGTGCCGCCTCTGCGCGAGCGGGTCGATGATATTTCGCTTTTGTCCGATTACTTTCTGAAAAAGGCCGAACGCGACGGCGCGACATTGCGCCGGTTGGGCGGGACGGCCCTGGAACTGGCCCGCGCCTACAGCTGGCCCGGCAACGTCCGCCAGTTGGAGAATGCACTGCGACGACTGGTCGCGACCGGCAGCGAAGAAGAAGTCACGCGCGCAGAAATGGAAATCGTGCTGTCCAATCAGCCCGCGATGGAACCGTTGCGCACCGGCGGCGATAGCGACAAACTTTCGACCTCGGTCGCGCGCCATCTGCAACGCTATTTCGATCTGCACGGCGGAATGCTGCCGCCTGCCGGACTTTATCCGCGCATACTGCGCGAAGTCGAAGCCCCGTTGATCGAGATTGCGCTCGACGCAACCGGCGGAAATCAGGCGAAATGTGCCGATCTGCTTGGCATCAACCGCAATACTTTGCGCAAGAAGATCACCGAACTGGATATCCGCGTGACACGCCGCCGCAAGTTGATGTAAAACCGCAACAGAACCGTGGCCCCGGAGTCGCAAGCCCTATGATCGGGCGGCGCTGACGGTGGAACCACGCAATCGGCGGTATCGGGGGCCAGTGGTCACCCGCGGGGGAACACGGGCCTTGCGCGTACAGCGAAGCCTTTTGGGCATCAACTTTGCAAACTTCAGCCGATGGCGTCGACAGCGTCGGGTGCAGAACGCGGCGACGCTGGGGTTGGTCGTGTTGGGGCCGGTGCTTGCGGCATCGACCTTCACCGTGCTTGGTCCGCTCGATCAGGGCGGCAACGGTCCGTGGTTGCGCCTGATCCTTCTCGCCGATCTGGTTTATGTTTTGCTGGTGGCCTCATTGGTCATGCAGCGGGTCGCGCAATTGATAATTGCGCGGCGTGCCCGATCTGCCGGATCACGTCTGCACCTGCGATTGACCGGCGTTTTCGCGCTTTTGGCGCTGATTCCCACGGTGTTGGTTGCGGTGTTTGCCATGCTGTCGATCAACGTCGGGCTGGAAGGCTGGTTTTCGGATCGGGTTCGAAACGTGTTGTCGACATCGTTGTCGGCGGCACAGGCCTACGAAGACGAACATCGGGCCGAACTACGCCGCGATGGTGCGGCACTTGCAACCTACCTTAACGGCGAGCGACAAAAGACGTTTTTCATGTCGGACGGCGAAATTCGCCAGGCTCTGGGCCGGGTGCAAGGCCAGATCGAACGCGGTTTGACCGATGCATTTGTGATTGACAGCGCTGGCGAGATCAAGGCGAGAGGCGCGCGATCCTATGAATTCGGCTACGAACGCCCGACGCCGGACAATATTGCCGAAGCCGACGAAAAGGGCATCTCCATCATCGAGGACTACGCCAACGACGAATTCCGCGCCCTGATACCGCTCAACGCGTTTCTTGACCGCTATCTGTTTGTCAGCAGGGCAGTTGATGGTTCGATCCTGAGCCTGCTGGACGATACCAAGCAGACCGTTGCGCTATATCAGCAATTGGAATCGGATCGTGGTCGGCTGCTCTTCGAATTCGGCCTTCTGTATCTGGGTTTCGCGGTCATCCTGATCCTTGCCGCGATCTGGCTCGGGCTTTGGTTCGCCGAACGTCTGTCACGGCCCGTCGGGCGTCTGGTTTCAGCCTCGCAGCGGGTCGGCACCGGCGATCTGGACGTGCGCGTGATCGAAGACGATGGCGACGACGAAATTGCCCAGCTTGGACATTACTTCAATCAGATGACCGGCCAGTTGAAACAACAGCGCGCGGCCCTTCTTGAGAACACCGCGCAGATCGAACAGCGTGGGCGGCTATTCGATTCGGTACTGAATTCGGTGACATCCGGCGTGGTGGGGCTGGACGCCAACGGCAAAGTCACATTTGTGAACCCGTCGGCCCGGCGCCTGCTGGACGTCGGTCAAACGGATACCGAACGCGCCCTGTCGACGACCGTACCCGAATTCAGCGCCCTATTTGCGGAATTGCGTACCGAAGGCCGCCGCGTCGTTCAGGGGCAGGTCAATCTGATCCGCAGCGGCAGTCAGGAATGCCTGCTGGTGCGGATGGCGCCGCGGCGCACCGAGTCAGGCGATCTCGAAGGCTATGTCGTCGCCTTTGACGATGTCACCGATCTGGTCAGCGCCCAGCGGATGGCCGCTTGGGGCGACGTTGCCCGGCGCATCGCCCACGAAATCAAGAATCCGCTCACTCCAATCCAGCTTTCTGCCGAAAGAATCAAACGCAAATTTCATGACAAGGTTGGTGCGGACGCCGATTCGCTAGATCAGATGACTGATGTGATTGTGCGGCAAACCAATGACTTGCGCCGTATTGTTGATGAGTTTTCCAAGTTTGCACGGATGCCCGAGCCCGAACGCCAGACCAATGATCTGACAATATTGGTGCGTGACGCCATCACACTTCAGGAAGCCGGCCAACCCGATGTGGTCTTTGTATCGGCCTTGCCAGCAAGTACAGTTCTGGCCGACGTGGACAGCACGATGATCAGCCAGGCCTTGACCAATCTTATCAAGAACGCCGGAGAAGCCATTGAATCATTGGTGGAAAAAGGCAGACCTGCCCGTTTCGAGCCTGAAATTCGGATCACGATGACCAACAACGCGACGACAGCGCGGATTACCGTGGCAGACAACGGCATCGGCTTGCCGCAAGACCGGGCCCGGTTGTTCGAACCCTATGTTACGACCCGCGACAAGGGCACTGGACTCGGTCTGCCGATCGTCAAGAAAATTATCGAAGAACATGGTGGTACCCTGCGTCTTGAGGATGCCCCGCAATTTGATGGCAATGCCCATATCGGCGCGATGGCCGTCATCGACCTGCCGGTGCTGAGTGAGTCAGCCCGGGCCACAAAAATTCCAGCGTGAGGTTTGAATGAGCGATATTCTGATTACCGACGACGAACGCGACATTCGGGAACTGATCTCGGACATCCTGAAGGACGAGGGGTTTCAAACCCGGCTGGCTGGCAATTCGGACCAGTGCATGGCCGAAATCACCAAGGCCAAACCGGCCCTCATGATCCTCGATATCTGGCTGAAGGACAGCAAGATGGACGGTATCGACATCCTGAAGTCGGTCAAACGTGATCACCCCGATATTCCCATTGTGATCATTTCGGGCCACGGCAACATCGAAATCGCAGTCGCCGCGATCAAACAGGGGGCCTACGATTTCATCGAAAAGCCATTCAATATCGACCAGTTAATGGTCGTGATCCGACGTGCGATGGAAACCTCGCGCCTGCGCCGCGAAAATCAGGAACTCAAACGGAGCGATGGTCCGAGCTCCGAAATGCTGGGTGAAAGTGCCGCCTTTCGGGCCCTGAAATCGCAACTCGACAAAGTCACCAAATCCAATGGTCGGGTCATGCTGACCGGCCCTGCCGGGGCGGGCAAGGAAATCGCCGCGCGCTATATCCACGCCAATTCGGGCAGGGCGGGCGAACCGTTTGTCACCGTCAGCTCTGCGTCGGTCGAACCCGAACGGATGGAAGAGGTTCTGTTTGGCCGCGAAAGCCCAGAACGGGGTATTGAACAAGGCCTGCTGGAACAAGCCAATTGCGGTGTCATCTATTTCGACGAAGTGGCAGATATGCCGCTGGCAACGCAGGGGAAAATCCTGCGCGTCCTGGTCGATCAGACGTTCACCCGGGTCGGGGGCACGGACAAGGTGCAGGTCGATCTGCGGGTAATTTCCAGTACCAACCGCGATCTGTCTGCCGAGATCGCCGCCGGCGCATTCCGCCAAGAGCTGTTTCACCGGTTGAACGTCGTGCCGATCCACGTTCCGAGCCTCGAGGAACGCCGCGAAGATATTCCGCTTTTGGCCGAATACTTCATCGGGATGTTCAATCAGGTGCAGGGTTTGCCACTTCGCAAGATGGCCGAAGATGCCCGTGCCCTGCTGCAAACGATGATCTGGCCCGGCAACGTGCGGCAGTTGAAGAACGTGGTCGAACGGGTGCTGATCCTAGGCGATAACAGCGGCGATATCACTGCGCGTGAACTGCCGACACAAGAAGACAGCAATCCGGGCGAAAGCCGGATTGTGTTGTCGGGGGGCCTTGCGACCCTGCCGCTGCGCGAGGCCCGCGAGTTGTTCGAACGGGAATACCTGCTGACCCAGATCAACCGTTTTGGCGGCAATATCAGCCGCACCGCATCGTTTGTCGGGATGGAACGGTCGGCCCTGCACCGAAAACTGAAAAGCCTCGGCGTCGTCACCGCCAACAAGGCCGGATCGCGGGTCGCGTTCATCGAAGACGAAGAGGCCTGAATTGACCCTTTCGTTCCGGTCTGTCACCACCCGATCTGAACCTGACGGTCCCGGAGAGAAACCATGAAAGTTATTATCTGCGGCGCAGGTCAGGTCGGCTGGCAAATCGCCCGGCACCTGTCCGGCGAAAAGAACGACGTGACGGTCGTGGACATCAACGCCGAACTGGTCCGTCGTGCCACCGAGACGCTCGATGTGCAGGGCATCACCGGGCACGCAAGCTATCCCGATGTTCTGGAACGGGCCGGTGCGCGTGACGCCGACATGATCATCGCGGCGACCCATAGCGACGAGGTGAACATGGTCACCTGTCAGGTCGCCCATTCGGTGTTTGACATCAATCGCAAAATCGCCCGTCTGCGGGCTCAAAGCTATCTGGATGCTATCTATGCCGATCTTTACCGGCGCGACCATCTGCCGATCGACGTGGTGATCAGCCCGGAACGAGAAGTGGCCGAGGCAGCCTTGCAGCGGCTTGCCGCCCCCACCGCCTTCGACACCGAAAGTTTTCTGGACGGCAAGGCGCAACTGCTCGGCATCACCATCGAAGAGGATTGCCCGGTCATCAACACCGCCCTGCGTCAATTGACCGACCTGTTTTCGACTCTGCACGCCGTCGTCGTCGGGATCCGGCGCGAGGGCAAACTGTTTGCACCATCGGCCGAGGATCAGCTGTTCGTCGGCGACGATTGCTATGTTTTCACCAGCAATCAGGACATGTCCCGGACGCTGGAAATCTTCGGCAAGGTGCAGGGCAAACTGGAACGCGTGGTGATCATCGGCGGCGGCAACGTCGGCCTTGGCGTTGCCCGTGAACTGGAAAACCGCACCGAAAAGGTTCGCGTCAAGATGATCGAGCGCGACCAGGCACAGGCCGAGGCCGCTGCCGATACGCTGGAACGCACCATCGTGTTGCTGGGTGACGGACTGGATGCGGCCTTGCTGGAAGAGGCCAATATCGGCAGCGCCGATGCGGTTCTGGCCGTCACCGATGACGACAAGACCAACATTCTGGCGGCGGTGCGGGCCAAGGCGCTTGGTTGTCCGATGGCGATCTGTCTGGTCAACGACCCGACCCTGATATCGCTGATGCCGGCGATGGACATCGACGCCTATATCAACCCCCGCGCCACCACCGTCAGTTCGATCCTGCGCCATATCCGGCACGGCCGGGTCCGCGCCGTCTATTCCATCGGCGATGCCGAGGCCGAGATGATCGAGGCGCAGGTATTGGGGACTTCGCCGATGGCGGGTCAACGCATTCGCGATATCTCGTTTCCCGAAGGCGTGCTGATCGGTTCGGTTATGAAGGCAGGCAAGCTGGTGAAACCCACCGGGTCGTTGCGCGTCGAAGAAGGCGATGTGATCGCAATTTTCGCCATGTCCGCCGATGTCCCCGAAGTCGAGCGCCTCTTGCAAGTCTCGATCGACTTCTTCTGATGCTGGCGCGGCTGACACGACTGCCGTTTTTTGTCCTTTTGATGGGGGCAGGGGCCCTGGCCATGTTCGGCCCTGCCGCCTTTGCCTTCGGACTGGACCTGCCGACGACCGGGCGGGCCTTTCTTTATGCCATGATCCTGTTTCTGGTGCTGACCCTGCTAATTGCAATCGCGACGAGCGGCTATACCGCGCGCAATGCAGCGCGCAGTCACCTGAGCGCGCTTTTGGCCGCCTTTGTCGCCCTGCCGCTCATCCTGGCGGTGCCGTTTCATCAGGCAGTCTTTGATACGTCTTTCATGAATGCCTGGTTTGAAATGGTGTCGAGTTTCACCACCACAGGTGCAACCCTCTATGACAACCCTTTTCGCCTTAGCCCGCCGCTGCATCTGTGGCGGGCCGAGGTGGGTTGGCTGGGTGGCTTTCTGATCTGGGTCACTGCCGTCGCCATTCTGGCCCCGATGAACCTTGGCGGGTTCGAGGTCCATGCGGCCGACGCCCCCGGCGCCGGGTCGCGTGGATTTACCCAGATCGCCCGGATTGCCGACCCGTCCGAGCGGTTGGCCCGATTCACCTTCTGGCTGGCGCCGATCTATGCCGGGCTGACACTGGTTCTGGCGCTTGGTCTGATTGCGGCGGGCGAACGGCCATATGTCGCCGTGATCCACGCGATGTCGACGCTTTCGACCTCTGGGATCACGCCATTGGGAGGTTTTTACCGGGCCGAAGCCGGTTTTGCGGGCGAGGTTCTGGTTCTGCTGTTCATGGTCTTCGCGATGTCGCGGCAGACCTTCAGCCGGGGTATTCGCGGCGAGGCGCGAGGGCGGCTATGGCAAGATCCCGAAATCCGTATGGCCTTTGGACTGATTGCGGCGGTGACGGTGTTCTTGTTCATCCGCCACTTTGTCGGCACCATTGAGGGCGCGAGTGCAGGCGGCTTTGGCGGCGCGATGCGGGCTCTTTGGGGCGGGCTGTTCACCGTCACCTCGTTCCTGACCACGACAGGATTTGAATCGGCGGAATGGCTGGATGCGACCGACTGGTCTGGTCTGGGGACGCCGGGCCTGATCCTTGTCGGACTTTCGTTGATCGGTGGCGGCATTGCCACGACGGCTGGTGGCGTGAAACTGCTGCGGGTCTTTGCCCTGCTCAAGCATGGCGAGCGTGAGCTGGAACGGCTGGTGCATCCCTCGTCTCTTGCAGGCGGCGGGCCGGCGGCGCGCCAGATCCGTCGCCAAGGCGCATATGTGGCCTGGATTTTCTTCATGCTGTTCACCATTTCCGTGGTCGGCGTGATGGTGGCACTGGCCCTGACCGGGGTGCAGTTCGAAACTGCGATGGTGCTGTCGGTGGCGGCCCTGTCCACAACCGGGCCGCTTGCAGCGATCGCCGGCGAAGACCCGATTTCGTTCGCCGGCATTCCCGATGGTGCAAAGATGATCCTTGCTGCCGCGATGGTTCTGGGCCGTCTCGAGGCGTTGGCAATCATCGCCCTTTTCAACCCCGAGCTGTGGCGGTCCTGACATGGGCGTGGTGGCACCGCCCAAGTCCCTGTCTTTTGGGCTGGAAACTCGCGTCGTGCCAGACCATAGTTATTTTCAAACGAAGGAGCCGGTCCGCGGCTGCAAGAACAAGGGACAACGCTGATGGCGTCAGACAAACAAAACCTTCAGGACGCGTTTCTGAATCATGTTCGCAAGACCAAGGTTCCGGTGACGATTTTCCTTGTCAACGGTGTCAAATTGCAGGGCGTGATTACCTGGTTCGACAGCTTCTGTGTACTGTTGCGCCGTGACGGACAGTCGCAGCTGGTCTACAAAAGTGCGATCAGCACGATCATGCCGGCCCAACCCATCAGCCTTTATGAAGGCGAAGAGTAGTTAGTTGCTGGAACACGACACGCCCGTCACCCGGGCATGGGTCTTGCACCCTGACATCAAATCGGACCGCGACCGTCGCGATGCAGCTCCGGCCTTGGCCGAGGCCGTGGCGCTGGCAGATGCCTTGCCGGGGCTCGACGTTGTCGGGTCCGAAACTGTCCCATTGCCAAAAATCCACGTCGGCATGTTGTTCGGCACCGGCAAGGTCAAGGAACTGCACGACCGCTTTCAGGCGGCCGAGGTCGAGTTGGTGCTGGTCGATGGTCACGTCGGCCCCGTTCAGCAGCGCAATCTTGAAAAGGCCTGGAAGGTCAAACTGCTGGATCGTACTGGCCTGATCCTCGAGATTTTCAGCGACCGGGCGCGGACCAACGAAGGCGTTCTGCAAGTCGAAATGGCGGCGCTGTCGTATCAGCGCACCCGGCTGGTACGGGCCTGGACCCACCTTGAACGCCAACGCGGCGGCCTTGGGTTTGTCGGTGGACCCGGCGAAACCCAGATTGAATCCGACCGCCGGGCAATCGACGACCAGCTCGTCCGGCTCAAGTCCAAACTGTCCAAGGTGATCAAGACACGCGCCCTGCATCGCGCCGCCCGCGCCAAGGTGCCGTTTCCGATCGTTGCGCTTGTCGGCTATACCAACGCCGGTAAGTCGACACTGTTCAACCGGTTGACCGGGGCCGACGTGCTGGTCAAGGACATGCTGTTCGCGACCCTTGATCCGACCATGCGCAAGGTCGATATGCCGTCGGGCGATAAGGTGATCTTGTCCGACACCGTCGGTTTTATCAGCGATCTACCGACCGAACTTGTCGCCGCCTTTCGCGCGACGCTGGAAGAAGTCCTCGAAGCGGACGTGATCCTGCATGTCCGCGACATCAGCCATCCGCAGACCGAAGAACAGAAGGCCGAAGTGGTGACGATTCTCACCACCCTCGGCGTCGCCCGCGAGACGCCCCTGATCGAGGTCTGGAACAAGATCGATCAGTTGTCCCCCGAGGCCGGCGATGCACTGCGGGTGCAGGCGACCCGCCAACCCGACACCTATGTCACTTCGGCGCTGACCGGCGAGGGGATGGACGGGCTGCTCGACAAGGTGTTGAGCGCGGTGGCGGAGCCGAAAACCGCGACGACTGTTGTCCTTGGTTGGGACGAGGCCGCGGCGCATAGTTTTCTGCACGAACTAGGCGTGGTGACGGCCAGCCAAGAGACTGACGCGGGCTGGCAGGTCGATGTGGCCTGGACGGCGCGGGATCAGGTCCGCTTTGATGCTCAACGCCACAAGGGTTCGGGGCCTCGCAAGACCTAAGAGCCGATGCAGTCGCAAACCGGGGCGATCATGACCGAGACTTTCATCCTTTATGTCATCATGGTGATCCTGTTTCTTGGGTTGGATGCCGTCGGGCTCAGCTATCTGATCCGCCCAACCTTTGAAAAAGACATCGGCCCGCTATTGCGCGACAGCCCGCATTGGGGCGCCGCGCTGGTGTTCTATTTGTTCTACGTTGTCGGGCTGCTCTGGTTCGTGGCCGCACCGGCAATGCGTGCCGAAACCGGGCTGATGGCGGTCTTTCTGACTGGCGCGCTGTTCGGCGCCGTGGCTTACGCGACCTACGAGTTTTCCAATATGGCGACACTGAACGGTTGGACATGGCGGATGCTGCTGACTGATCTGACCTGGGGTACCGTCCTGACCGGGGTGACAGCAGCGGGCGGCGTTGTCCTGACGCGGGCGGTCACCTGACGGGAGTTATTGGTCATGACAACAAGCTGCCTCGGTCCGCGTAGCGGACGAAGCGGCCTTGGATATAGCCGCGTCGACGTCGGCTTTCGCTCAATCCAGCTGCAGGACGATTTTGCCGGTATAGCGTTTTTCGCCAAACGCCTTTTGCGCGGCCGCGATTTCTCTGACTGGATAAACCTCGGCTACCAACGGCCTGATTTCGTGGCGTTCGATCCGTTTGACCAAATTCCCGAAGACTTGTGGTTCAAGAACTGTGCAGCCATAGAAACTGAGATCTTTCAAATAGAGTGTCCGTACGTCCAACTCGACCAACGGGCCGCCAATTGCCCCGGCGACAGCGTACCGCCCACCGGGGCGCAACACGTCTAGCAGCGAGGGCCAATTCGGACCGGCGACAAGATCAATCACAACGTCGACGCAATTCGTGCCAAGCTGCGAAACCAGGTCGTCATTCCGTCCGAGCGTTGCTGACGCACCAAGGTCTTTAAGGCTCTGGGCTTTTTCCGCGCTGGTGACTGCCACAACCCGGGCACCACGCGCACATGCCAATTGCACGGCTGCCGATCCGACGCCACCGGACGCACCCGTGATCAGAATGTTCTCGCCCTTTTGCACATTTGCGCGTGTCAGCATGTTCTCCGCCGTCGAATAAGAGCATGGAAATGATGCCAATTCAAAATCCGACAGATCGCTGTCGATCTTAAATGCGTGACGCGCTGCCACCCGCGTGAACTGTGCGAAACCTCCATCGCATTCGGAGCCGAGATACCACGGTGTTTTCAAAGTTTCGCCATTCGCTTCTCGGATGCATGGCTCGATGATGACCCGATGGCCTATGCGGACTGCATCGACGGCTTTTCCCGCAGCGACAATATGACCGCAGACATCTGCGCCCTGGATGCGGGGAAAAGTAAGAGGTGTTCCAGACCATGTCGCGTCGCCCGCTGCTGCATCGCCCTTCGAATACCAAGCGGTGCGCGTATTGATATCCGTGTTGTTCACGCCTGCCGCTCGGACGCGGATGATCACATCATGATTTCCCGGTGCGGGAACGATCAAGTCATCGCGGTGGGCCAGCATCTCGGGACCACCGTGGCCCATCAAAACAACTCCGGACATCCGTGGCGGCAGGGTCATGTCAGCTCCATACTATCGAGGAACCGACCATCAGTGCTTACATCGCGCATGTCAATTTGGGCTCACTGCAGATCGACACGACACGCGGAAACGCCCCGCCGGTTTGTCGACCGCCCGCTACTGCCCCTGTGCCGGTTGCAATGTCGTGATCCCGACTGCTGCTGCCCGCGCAAGATCGGGGTCGAGCGACATCGGGATATATTCGCCGCGCCGCCACAACTCGCCCAGATCGTCGTAGTAGCGCGACAGCGGATGCCCGGATTGCCCGGTCGCGGTGATGAAGACCGAGCTGTCGGGGTCGGCAAAGTCATAGACTCCGCGATACCCCGCCGCGTGGACGTTCTGGAATGGTTCGGGGTCCAGCCCAGACGTGCGCCCACGCAACAACGTGTTGTCGCCGCCGCTGGTCGACTGGTGGATGTTCACGAACCAGTTCAGGATCGGCACCTCACCCAACACCGGATGATCGTGGATCGCCTGATGCGCGTCTCCCCAGCGCAGCGATTCGAGCGATCCCGGATAGTGTTCGCCAATCCAGATCAGCGCGTCGTCCAGCGCCAGACGTGCCATGTCGGTACAGGTTTCAACGGGTGCCGATTGCAACACGTCGCACCACACCGAAGCCCCGTCGATATCGCGGTAAACCCGTTCGATGAAGACCGGCTCGACATGGGTGAATTCATCGGCAAGCAGCCCCATCTCGTCGCGGATCAGCCGTTCCTGAAGGGCCCGCAACCAGGCCGCGTAGATCAGCGGTTCAGGCAGGTGTTCGTTCATCTCGCCGTTCCATTCGGCCAGCAGTGCCAAAGCCTTTTGGCGGCGACGCTCGGGGGTGCCTTCGGCTGCCGCCTCGCCGGTGAACCACAGATCGGCGCCAATAAGGGGCAGTAGCGACCGGGCGGTGTAGCTGACGGTATCCAACTGCGCCTCGATGAAACTCTCGCGGGTATGAACCTCGCGCGTTTGCATCAGCCGAACCCAGCGATTGATCCGCTGGGTATCGCCCCAGACAAACGAGACGTGATTGGGAAACGGCCGGTCGACCGTCTTGTTGTTGGTATTGCCGATCATGCCGCCTTCGGGATTGATGAATTCGGGATTGTCGGCATAGGGCATCCGGCCCTGCCAGCGGTTTTGCATCAAATACCCATATGACGGCAGCCGTCCCTGACTTTGATGCGCCGGATCGCGGCGCGGGATCACTCCGATGGTTTTCAGGGCGATGCCGGTTCGGTCGGCCATGGTCACGTTCTGCGCCGGTGCGATATAGGTTTCGGCGGCGGCAATTGCCTGCCGGATGTTGTGCGCCTGCATCATCGCCATCGCCGCACTGACCGACGTGTCGGCGGGCGATAGCGCGGTCCAGCTGATCGAGGTGACACTACCAGGTGGCCGGATCGCGCCCAGATCATACTGGTCCGGGGGCAGCACCGGGCCATTCACTGTCCACTGCAGTTTCAAAGTGATGGCCGGGGCGCCCTTGATGTTGACGATGCTGTCGCGGGTGGTGAAATTCTCCCAGCCATCAGAACCGCGATACTGGTCGGGGTTTTGCGGGTTCACTTCTTCAATATGCACATCCTGATCGTCGACATAGGCGGTGGTGATACCCCATCCCAGATCGGCGCTGCGCCCGGTCAGGATCACCGGCAGGCCCGGAATCGTGCCGCCGATCACGCCGCCAGTTTGCAGCTCGAGCTGGGCCAGATACCAGATCGTCGGCGCGGTCAAACCAAGATGCGGATCGTTCGCCAGCAAGGTCGATCCGGTGGCCGACCGGCTGATCCCGGCGGCCCATGCGTTGGACGCCCCGGCCAGATCGCGGGGTTGCACCGGCGACAGCGGGTCGTCGGGCATCCGGGTATTGACTGCATAGCGCGGCGCCCCCGGCACCAGCATCGCGTATTCGGGCAAGGCGGCGATGCCGCTCCCCGGATCGTCAGGTAAAATATCGGCGACCCGCGCGGGCGCAAGCAAGAGCGAGGTGCGGGCCCGGATTACTTCGTTTTCCAGCTGTCCGGACAATTGCAGCGCCATCAGTTTCAGGATGGCAATGCTGTCGGCGGGTTGCCAGGGGGCGATCGGGTGGTTGAACAGCCACATTTCGGGTGCGCCACGCCCCAGCGACCCCTTGTTGACCTCTGCCAGCCAGGCGTTGACGCCTGCCGCATAGGCCTCGAGCGCGACTTTGGTCGGTGCGTCCTGGACGTCGACTGACTGCACCGCCAGCCCGTAAAGGTCGAACCGGCGCAGCAGGCTGTCGATCCGCAAGGTTCTTTCACCGAAAAGTTCCGACAGGCGGCCCTGAACTGTGCGCCGCAACATCGTCATCTGCCAAAGCCGGTCCTGCGCATGCGCGTAGCCTAGTGCAAAGAAGACGTCCGCGTCTGTCGCGCCAAAGATATGTGGCACATTGGCGTTGTCGCGCACAATCTCGACCGGGGCAGAGACGCCGTCAACATTGGTTGTGGTTGTATAGTCGGGCAACGAACGCGCCGCGAAATAATAGGCCAGCGCAAAGATCGCCAACCCCAGAAAGATCAAACCCGAAGCGAGCCGCAGCAGCCAGCGAAAGAGGAGTGCCATGATCGCCTTTGAACTTTGGCACCCGGTTGACGGGTGCGGGGATTGGGTTAGGAAGGATTATCCGATTTCAAAGGGCTGCGCGAGGGGGCAAGGGCATGGCAAAGATCGCTTTTCTGGGGTTGGGGGTGATGGGATACCCGATGGCCGGGCATCTGGCTGCCGCAGGGCATCAGGTGACGGTCTACAACCGCACTGCGGCGAAAGCCGATAAATGGACCGCAAAGCATGGCGGGCAGGCTGCACCGACCCCGGCCAAGGCCGCCAAAGGCGCCGATTTCGTTGTGGCCTGCGTCGGCAACGACGATGACCTGCGGGCGGTCTGCTTGGGTG
>JBBKXP010000100.1:0-7659 GCA_037969545.1 Paracoccaceae bacterium
ACAGGGGTTTCATCATGTCTCCGACAGGCAATGCGCCTTGATACGACGTGCGGGGTCAATCCGTCCAGCCGGTTAGCCCGCCAGCCGGCGGGCCAGGGCATTCTGTCTGGCGACTGCGCGGGGCAAATCGATGGTTGTAATCTGCCCGTCCGCCACAACACGGCGGCCCTCGACGAACAGGTCGCGCACCCTGGTCGGTCCGGCCAGCAGCAGTGCGGCGGGGTCCCAACTGCCGGCGCTGTCGATGCCGCTGGTGTCCCAGATGGCAATGTCCGCGCGTTTGCCGGGGGCGATCTGGCCACAGTCGTCGCGGCCCAGAACCTGCGCACCGCCACGGGTGGCGATCCACAGGGCCTCGCGTGCGCTCATTGCATCGGCACCCTGCGCGACCCGTTGCAGCAGCATCGCCTGACGCGCCTCAAGCACCAGATTGCCGGCGTCGTTGCTGGCCGATCCATCGACCCCCAGACCGACGCGCACCCCGCCATCCCGCATCACCCGCACCGGCGCGATACCGGACCCGAGGCGGCAGTTGGAGCAGGGGCAATGGGCCACCCCGGTGCGGGATTTTGCAAACAAGTAAATCTCTTGCGCGTCCAGCTTAACGCAATGCGCGTGCCACACATCGGACCCGGTCCAGCCCAGATCTTCGGCATACTGGCCGGGGCGACAGCCGAATTTCGCCAGCGAATAGGCAATATCTTCGTCGTTTTCGGCCAGATGCGTGTGCAGCATGACGCCCTTGTCGCGGGCCAGTATGGCCGTCTCGCGCATCAGATCGCGGCTGACAGAAAATGGCGAACAGGGGGCAATTCCGACGCGGCACATCGATCCGGCGGCGGCGTCGTTGTGGGTGTCGATGACCCTGATACAGTCTTCTAGAATGGCTGAATTAGTTTCGACAAGGCTGTCGGGAGGCAACCCGCCATCGCTTTCGCCGATGCTCATCGCACCCCGGGTGGGGTGAAAGCGCAGGCCGACCTCGGCTGCGGCGGCGATCGTATCATCAAGCCGCGATCCGTTCGGGAACAGATAGAGGTGGTCCGAGGTCAGGGTGCAGCCAGACAAGGCCAGTTCGGCCAATCCGATCTGCGCCGAGGCGAACATTTCGTCGGGGCCGAAACGTGCCCAGATCGGGTAAAGTGTCTGCAACCAGCCGAACAGCAGCGCGTCCTGCCCGCCCGGAACGGCGCGGGTCAGGGTCTGATAAAGATGGTGATGGGTATTCACCAGACCGGGGGTGACGACGCAACCACGGGCCTCGATGACCGTTGCGCCGCTGGCGCCAAGGTCCGGCCCGACAGCGGCGATGACCCCGCCCCGGATCAGGATGTCGGTGCCAGCGGGTTCGTCATTTTCGTCGTTCATCGTCACAATGCTGTCGGCGCCGCGGATCAGGATGTCGGGCATGGGTTTTGCTTTCTTGGTCCGCCCCCTTCGGTGGGTCGGGAACGGCGCGCCGACAGAAGGGGACGAGGACTTTGGCTTACACCGGCTTGCAGGTTAGGTCCGGGTCGTGGTGCCTGACAAGGGGCTCCTCATTGAAGCTGTTTCGTTTTTCCAGTGCCTGTCGGTGCTGGCGCAAACAACCCTCAGGCCAATGCCACCTGCAGAATGGTCAACGCGCTGGCATGAAGGTGCGCATTTGCCGCCGCCAACACCTGACCCCCGCCATGGGCCGGGCCACCCTGCCAGTCGGTGACGATGCCACCCGCCGCCTGAATGACGGCAATTGGCGCGTGCACATCGTAGGGTTGCAGGCCCGCCTCGATCACCAGATCGACCTGTCCAGCGGCTAACAACGCATAGCCGTAACAATCCATTCCGTAGCGGGTCAGGCGCACCTGTGCGACAACCGCATGAAATGCCTTTGCCTCGGCCGGCGTGCCAACTTCGGGAAAGGTCGACAGCATGGTGGCGGTGGCCAGGATGCGATTTGGGCGGGTCGCCAGCGCAGTATCGCCCTGTGGTCCGGACACCGTTGCCTGCCCGAAACCGCCGGAAAAGCGTTCGCCGATATAGGGTTGATCAATGATACCGAAACGCGGACCGGTGGCGTCCGACACCGCGATCAGCACACCCCAAGTCGGGGTGCCGCTGATGTAGCCGCGCGTGCCATCAATCGGATCAAGCACCCAGGTCAAACCGCTGGTGCCCGGCTTGGGCCCGTATTCCTCGCCCAGAATCGCGTCATCCGGGCGTTCGACGGCCAGAATATCGCGCATCGCCCGTTCGGCGGCACGGTCGGCGACGGTCACCGGGTCGAAACGGGCGTGTGCAGCAGCCTTGTCGTCAGCGGCCAAACCTACCTTGCGGAAATATCGCAGGGTCACTGGGCGGGCGGTATCGGCCAGAAGATGCGCGACCCGGATCAGGTCGGTCTGCATCGCAGTGTCCAATGTCGTCATCACCTTGCCCCCGACCGCTGTGCGCGGTCTAGGGGGTCGGCAGGGCGTTGGTCAAGCGGCCTCGCTTAATACGCGGGCCAGATCGAACAGGCGCCGACGCTGATTTTCGGGGATCGCATAATAGGATCGCAACAGTTCAAGCGCCTCTTTGTCCGACAGGATGTCGCCGGGCATATCCGATTGATTGGCGGCCTGCGTCGGGGCTTTGGCATCCATGCCTTCGAAAAAGAAGGCAACCGGCACACCGAGCGCGTGGGCAATATCCCAAAGCCGCGATGCGCTGACCCGATTCATGCCGGTCTCGTATTTCTGGATCTGCTGGAACTTGATCCCGACCTTCTCGGCCAATTGTTGTTGTGTCGTCCCATTCATCCAGCGCCGATGGCGAATCCGTTTGCAGACGTGCACATCAACTTCGTGTTTCATCTTAGACTTTCCTTTTTTTCAAATTACTTCAGTACTTTGTTAAACAACTACCACTTCGCCTCCCGGGCCCCGGCCATTTGACGCATCGTCAGTCGGTGGCACATTGGCGGCAAGGAGTGCCGTAATTTAGAACACGTATTGGTTGCATTCGTCCACCTGACCTTTAGGACAGGTTGCCAGAATGGCCGGTTTCAATTCCGCAAAGATTCTGTCTGCTGAAGCCTTTGTTTTCATTATTTCAACCGGTCGCTAGGATGGTGCGGTCGGCCGCAATGAGGGGATGACAACGATGCGCGCGTTTCAGGTTTCAACGTTTGACAGTTCACCAGCTTTCGCCGAGGTGTCTGCGCCGACCCCCGGCACCGGCGAGGTGTTGTTGTCCATTGCGGCTTGCGGGCTTAACTTTGCTGATCTGCTGATGGCAAAAGGCACCTATCAGGACACGCCGCAGCCGCCGTTTACCTTGGGAATGGAGGTGTGCGGGACGGTTTTGGCGCATGGCCCCAGTGTCGTTGGCCCGCCCATCGGCGCAAGGGTTGCGGTTTTTGGCGGCAACGGCGGGTTGGCCGAACAAGGGGTGTTTTCAGCGGCGCTGTGCCGCGTCGTTCCCGAAGCCATGCCCGACACTGTCGCCGCAGGATTTCAGGTCGCCTATGGCACATCGCATCTGGCGCTGACTCGCCGCGCCCGTTTGCAAGCGGGCGAGACGTTGTTGGTGCTTGGTGCCGCAGGAGGCGTCGGACTTACGGCGGTCGAGATCGGCAAGGCGCTTGGGGCGCGTGTCATCGCGGTCGCGCGGGGTGCGGAGAAATTGGCGGTGGCGAAAGCTGCCGGGGCGGACCACGTGATTGACGCAGGTGCCGATATCAAGGCGGCGGTCAGGGCGTTGGGCGGCGCAGATGTGGTCTATGACCCGGTTGGCGGCGATCTGTTTGCCGCAGCGCTTGGCGCCTGCAACCGCGAGGCACGGGTGCTGGTTATCGGCTTTGCCAGCGGCACGGTGCCGCCGGTGCCGGCCAACATCATTTTGGTCAAGAATATCACCGTGATCGGGTTGTACTGGGGTGGTTATCTGCAGTTCGCCCCTGACGTGCTGGGCGACAGTCTGGCCAAGGTGATGGACTGGTATGCTGCGGGGCGGTTGAAACCGCATATCAGTCATACACTGCCACTGGCGCAGGCCGACGAGGCGCTTAAGTTGCTGGAATCGCGGGCGTCGACAGGCAAGGTCGTGGTGACGATCTGACCGCGGTTAGCTTTTATCCGACAGCATGCAGTGCGGCTCGCGACCGGCCATCGCGCACGGACCGGTCGGCGTAGGCAGTCCGGATCATCTGTGCCATTGCGCGGTTCACGTCGGTCTGGTCGCCGCCCTGCATATACATGTTGATCCGCTGCAACCCCAGATCGGGCAGCGCGCCGCCATGCTGGATCAGTTCGGTCTGCGGACCGACGTCGCTGGCCAGTGCCGCCCGCACCGCCAGATCTGCGCTGACGGCCACTTCGACGGCATTGTCGGTATCCGATTCAACGGCCCTGACCCACGGCACTTCGGCGGCATCAAGGCGCCGCATCACACCGGCCTGAAAAATGCATTTGCTGCAATAGGCAATCTGCAACGGGCGTTTGCGCCAGGCCGAGCCATCGACGGCTCCGATCCAGGCAAGCGGCAGTTCGGTCAGGGTTTCGCCGTCGGCATCGACACTGTCCTCGGTCGTCAGGATGAAATCGGCTTCTCCGCGGGCGAAAATCTCTTTGAGTGGCCGCGTCGCCGCCGAGATCAGCCGCACCCTGACGCACGGAAAATCGGCAGCAAATTGCTTCAGAATCCGGGGAATTGCCGGATAGATGATGTCGTGCGGCATGCCAAGGCGCAGTTCGCCCTTGAATTCCTGCGCTGTCAGGCGGTCATAAATCTCGTCGTTGATTACCAGCATCCGGCGGGCATAGCCCAGCAACTGTTCGCCCGCAGGGGTCAGCCCAATGGTGCGCGCAGTCCGATCTAGCAGTCCAAGGCCCATCGAATCTTCAAGACGTTTCAACTGCATGGATACTGCCGATTGGGTCAGATTCATGATTCCCGCCGCGCGGGTCACGCCCCCGGCATCGGCAACAGCCACGAAAGAGCGCAAGGCGGTAAGGTCGAGGTTCCTTGGCATATCACGATTCCTTATGTTGAACACATAAAACATTCATTTTTCAAATGTGTCAACTCCGGCTATTCATCAATTCATGTGATGCAAAGTGCATTATTCATCTGAATTGGAAAGGAACCGCCATGACCGTCATGACCCGCAACCAGATTGCCGCTTTCCGTGCGCCCTGGCGTTGGCTTTGGACCAGCCTCGCACGTGCCGACGGCGTTTACAGGCAGCGTCAGGCGCTGGCCAAAATGACCGATCACATGCTGGACGACATCGGTATCAGCCGGACCGAGGCATTGACCGAGGCTGCAAAACCGCTTTGGGATGTGCCGCAGCACTGGCTGAAATAGCGACTTTTTGTCCCGGAATCGGGGGGTTCACCCAATTCCGGGGCATTTCTGTCAGATTTTCGCATGCACCCACCCGGAAATCCTTGAAACCTGCCGCAAGCCTGCCAATATTGGAGCCAAGGAAAACCGCACATGCGATGTGTGGCCCGACTGTTCAACCTTGGAGGCTGAAAATGGCAGAATTTGATACCACCCGCAGCGCAGGCCGCACCGCCGGCACGATCCGCACGGCGGCCGTGGATGAAGGGCTTCGCGCCCACATGAACAAGGTCTACGGCACGATGTCGGTCGGCATGGGGATCACCGCGCTGGCGTCCTGGGCGATTTCGGGCATTGCGACAACCACAGACCCGGCCAACGCTGTCGGTCAGATGGCCAACGGCACGATGCTGACGCAGTTTGGTGCCACACTATTCGACTCGCCGCTGAAGTGGCTGGTGATGTTCCTGCCGCTGATCATGGTCTTTGCCTTCGGCGCAATGATCAACCGGCTGTCGGCAGCCGGAGCGCAGACGTTCTTTTACGTCTTTGCCGCTGCGATGGGCGTGTCGATCTCATGGATCTTTCTGGTCTTCACCAGCTTTTCGATCGTGCAGGTATTCCTGATCACGGCGGTCGCTTTTGCCGGTCTGTCACTTTGGGGCTACACCACGAAAAAGGACATTTCGGGTTGGGGGTCGTTCCTCATCATGGGCGTGATCGGCCTGATCGTGGCGTCGATCGTCAACATCTTCCTCGGTTCACCCGCGATCATGTTCGCGATCTCGATCATCGGGGTGCTGATTTTCGCGGGCCTGACCGCCTATGACACTCAGAAGATCAAGACCAGCTATCTGGAACACGCCCATGCGATGGACAGCGAATGGCTTGGCAAGTCGGCGATCATGGGGGCGTTGAACCTCTACCTCGACTTCATCAACATGTTCATGTTCTTGCTGCAACTGTTCGGCAATCGTAACTGAGTGAAACAGCAGACGGAATAGCGGGGCCGGTGGAAACACCGGCCCTTTTGTTTTGTCCGCCTTACAGGTCGCGCCGCATCGCCACGACCTGAAAGGCTATGCCGGGGGCCAGCGTTACGGTCTGCAGGCCAAGTGTCGTAAACCCCATCGTGGTGTAGAACGGCACGGCCGTCAGCGTCGCGGTGCAGTGCATCCATGTCATTCCCGCCTGCCGCGCGGTGGCAAAGATATGCTCCAGCACGGTCCGCCCGATCCCCTGGCGCACCCGGCGGTCGTCGGTCACGACATGGCGAACATTGGCGCGGCGCGGTTCTGACGTATCCACGCCGGGGATCCGTGCGGTCCAACCGCCGGCACCGATGATCGCATCGCCGTCGGTGGCGACATAGTAGGTGCCGCAGGCGATCAGGCCGGGTTGGGCGCGGCTGATCAGCGGCAGGGCGGTGACCAACACAGACGGCGCATAGTCGGCCTTGAGCAGGCGCGGATAGGCGCGTGCTAAAAGGGCGTCGATGGCGGAAATGTCGGAAGCGTTGGCGGTGCGGATCGTGATCATCGAGGTTTTTGTAGCAGACAATCGTTGCGATCATGTGGGGTCGCGGCAGGCACAGTTTCAACCCATCCCCGCAAAACGAAAGGGCCGCGCAAGCTGCGCGGCCCAGTCACTGTCCAAATCAGGCGATCTTACTTGATCTTGCCTTCCTTGTATTCGACATGCTTGCGCACGACCGGGTCGTATTTGCTGACGACCATCTTTTCGGTCATCGTGCGGGCGTTCTTTTTGGTCACATAGAAATGCCCGGTGCCTGCGGTCGAGTTCAGGCGGATCTTGATAGTGGTCGGCTTGGCCATTGTCGGTCTCCTGCGTTCGGGCCGTCTTGGGGCCGTCGCGTTGTGCTATTCTGTTGCTCGCCTTTTACTTGGGCAGGGTGCCGAGTCAACCGCAATTCTGGCGCGGCACCCCTACGACGGGCCAAACGTGCAGGCCGTCAGACAGAGGCGTTCGTCGTCGCTGCCGCATGGACTTCGTCGCGGGTCGACCTGTCAAGCTGCAGTGCTGTGGCAAGGGCGGCCAGATAGTCGGATTCGGCTGGGGTATCCGCGCGGATCGCCATGACGGCCGCGGCGTAGACCTGCGCACGCATGGCGGCACTCGTGTCGGCGGCCAGCGCGTGGACATCGACAGGGGCTTCCATCTGGACCAGGACAAAGTCCATTTCGGCCGAGTCGGCATCTGTCAGGTGGTCCATGATCCGGGCCCGTTCATCAGCGTCGATGGCACCATCTGCCTTGGCCGCCTGGATCATGGACCACCTGACAGATGCCGACTCGGCCGAAATGGACTTTGTCCTGGTCCAGATGGAAGCCC
>JBBKXP010000101.1:0-2589 GCA_037969545.1 Paracoccaceae bacterium
GAAACGTATGCCCAACGGGCGCAACCGCAACCTGTTGACGCTGGTCGTCCTGATCGGCGGTTTCTTTTTGTATCGCTGGGTCTTTGATGGCGGTGTCGAACCGGTCGAGGCGATCAACCCGGCATCGACCGGCTATCTGGGCGGCCTTGGGCTGCCAGTGCTGCTTGCCTGGCCGGTCGGCGGGCTGCTCGCGGCGGGTGCGGCCTGGATCATTGGCAAAACGGCGCTGGGTCTGCGATCCGATTACCTTGCCATTGCCACTCTCGGCATCGCCGAGATCATCATTGCGGTGATGAAGAACGAGGACTGGCTGGCGCGTGGCGTCAAGAACGTCACAGGCGTCAACCGCCCTGTCCCTTTCGTGCCCTACGAGGTCAACTTGCAAACCGACCCGGGGTTTCTTGAACGGGCGGCAAGCCTTGGTCTGGATCCGGTCAATGCTTCGACACTGTATGTCAAGCTGGCCTACGGAGTGCTGTTCACGATTGTCCTTCTGATCCTATTGTGGCTGGCGCAAAAGGCGTTGAACAGTCCGTGGGGGCGGATGATGCGGGCAATCCGCGACAACGAAACGGCAGCCGAGGCGATGGGCAAGGATGTCACCGCGCGGCACCTGCAGATTTTCATCCTCGGGTCCGCGATTTGCGGCATTGCGGGGGCGATGATGACGACGATGGACGGGCAACTGACGCCGGGTACGTACCAGCCGCTGCGATTCACCTTCCTGATCTGGGTCATGGTGATCGTCGGTGGGTCCGGCAACAATTTCGGTGCGGTGCTGGGTGGCATGCTGATCTGGTGGCTTTGGGTGATGGTCGAACCGATCGGGTTGTGGCTGATGTCGGTCGTCACGGCAGGGCTGCCGGACGGATCGGCGCTCAAATCGCATCTGATCGATTCCGCCGCCCAGATGCGCCTTTTGACGATGGGGACTGTGTTGTTACTGGTCTTGCGCTTTTCGCCACGCGGTCTGATCCCGGAACGTTAGCGCGGGTACGCAGTTGAACCCCAGACATGGATGATCATTCAGACCATAACCACCACGGACCCGGCCATGTTCATGGCGGCGGCAACCAGCGTGCTGTCGGCATTGCCGCGCTGCTGACCGGCGGCTTCATGGTGGCCGAGGTGGTGGGCGGCCTTATCTCCGGCTCGCTGGCGCTGCTTGCAGATGCGGGGCACATGCTGACCGACTGCGGTGCACTGGCGCTGGCCTGGTTCGCGTTCCGGCTGGCCAAGCGACCGGCCGATTGGAAACGCACCTACGGGTTTGATCGGTTCTCGGTCCTTGCGGCCTTTGTCAATGGTATAACGCTGTTCGCCATCGCGGCGTGGATCGTGGTCGAGGCCGCACGTCGCCTGCGCGATCCCGGCCCGGTGCTGGGCGGCCCGATGCTGTGGATCGCAATCGCCGGACTTGTCGTCAATATCGTCGCGTTCTGGGTTCTCTCGCGGGGCGAAAAGGAAAACCTGAACGTTCGTGCCGCCTTGCTGCACGTCGCGGGCGACCTGCTCGGGTCGGTCGCTGCGATTGTCGCGGCGATTGTCATTCTGATGACGGGCTGGCTCCCGATCGATCCGCTCCTGTCGGTTCTGGTCGCAGTCATCATCCTGCGGTCGGCCTACGCGGTGGTCCGGGAAAGCGGGCATATCCTGCTCGAAGCGGCACCCGGCGAGATTGATCGACGCAAGGTCGAGGCGGCATTGGTCGGCAAGATCAAGGGGGTGCTGCGGGTGCATCACGTGCATGCATGGTCGATCACCCAGGACCGTCCGATGATGACGCTTGAGGCTGATGTTGCCGACATGGCCGACCAGAGCGAACTGCGCAAAGCCATCAAGGCGGTGCTGCGCGAGACCTTCGCGATTGATCATGCCACGGTGGAATTGTCCTTGGCCGGCCAGCACGAGAACCCCGGCGATCAGTCCGACTGCCCGCAGGTGCCTTCAACACGTGCCAAGGGCCACGATCATCCCTGAAACGCCCGCAGCCGCCGGATCAGGCTCGAGGTGTCCCAGCGCCCGCCGCCCATCTGCTGCACGTCCTTGTAGAACTGGTCGACCAATGCTGTGACGGGCAGGCTGGCGCCGGTTTCGTCAGCAGCGTCAAGCACGATCCCCAGATCCTTGCGCATCCAGTCGACGGCGAACCCGTGGTCGAACTTGTCGGCCAGCATGGTCTCGTAGCGGTTGGTCATTTGCCAGCTTCCGGCGGCGCCCTGCGAGATGACTTCGACCACGGTGCGGCCGTCCAGCCCGGCCTTCTCGGCAAAATGCAGCGCCTCGGATAACCCCTGCACCAGCCCCGCAATAGCGATCTGGTTGCACATCTTGGTCAGTTGCCCAGCCCCCGACGGCCCCAGCAAACGACAGATTTTGGCGTAAGCGGCCATGATCGGTTCGGCGCGACCGTAGGCAGCCGCATCGCCGCCGCACATCACCGACAGCTTGGCGTTTTCGGCCCCCACCTGCCCGCCCGACACCGGCGCGTCAATAAAGGCGATACCGGCCTTGTCGGCCAGGCTCGCCAGTTCGCGTGTCACGGCGGCCGAAACGGTAGTGTGATCCACAAACACAGCCCCCTTGGCC
>JBBKXP010000102.1:0-14760 GCA_037969545.1 Paracoccaceae bacterium
TCACTATCCTGATCGAACCTCTGAACCGATACGATGCGCCCGGCTATTTCCTGACGACGACCACCCAGGCCCTGGCAATCATGGACGAGGTGGGGGTCGACACTCTCAAACTGATGTTCGACTGCTATCACGTGCAACTGATGGAAGGCGATCTGAGCCACCGTATCGAGGCGCTTATGCCCCGTATCGGCCATATCCAGTTTGCTTCGGTCCCCGATCGTGGCCCTCCCGACCGGGGTGAGGTGAGTTATGAGCATCTTTTCGAACGGGTTAAAGACCTTGGCTACAGCGCCCCGCTGGGCGCAGAGTATAAGCCGAAGGGCCCAACCGAAGCGACGCTCGGTTGGAAGGCCCAGTACGACAGCTAACTTTGTTCCGTCGGCGTTGAAGTTTTCGCCGCGCCGGGCCAATTCTGATTGGGAGGACACCCTCCACGCTGTCCGTCGTCAAATCAAATAGGACTTCAGAGCGGCTTTGGCATTGGAGGCTCCATTACGCACCAAAACTTCCGCGACGCGATGCACTCGACACGACCAAAACTTAAACACGCGCCGCACTCTATGTTCGTCAAGCGACTGAAAAAGCTAGAACATTTCTCCGTTACATCGTTGGAAAGTGGCTTTCCTAGCGCTGAACATCGGCTTTGGCCTGTACAAAGGACATCGGGACGATCTGCAGCATTCGAGAATTCGGGCTCTTTTGACACCTTAGCGGCGCTGGTCACGAGTGGCCGGTTCGGGAAACACCACCGTTCGCTGCTCGGTGCAAGAACTGGTAAAACGCGGGACTTTCCTTCCGTTCGCATTGCTGGGTGGAATGGCCGCTTCTCGGCGCTTTGTGACAGGTAGCACCACACTTTTGATAGAGACCCAAGTACTGCGGGCAGCTGCGCTACCGAGGCTGTCCGTATCATTCAGGCCGATTATAGGCATCGAGGCGATCGCCTGATCGCGAATCACACCGGTCAGCCTAGATGAGCAGCCCACTGCCTTGCGTATTCGGTAAGACGACTGGCGTTCCCGGACTTGGGAACAGGCAGTGGCTCCGCCACGGCACGTCCCTGCCCGAAAAGCATGGCCGCCCCGATACTGGTGCCAGTCGCCGAAACGCTCTGGTTGACGGGGCGGCCTGTGGCTGCTTCTAGCATGTTGAGATACTGCGCATTGCGGGCGAATGGTCCTTCAATGATTGTGGGGCCGCTGGCACCAGTCAGGCGCAGGCACGTTGCCGTCATCAGCGCCAGATAGAAAGACAATGCTACGGTGCGGGTGCCCGACCCTTCAGGCGGCTCGGTTCCGACCCACCGCATCTGCCTGCCCTGGAACGGCCCGGTTTCTGGCGATACGGCGGGCAAAAGCATCAGCGCGTCGTCCAGCGCACACTCTGAATCCGCTTCAGCAACCGTCATCGGATGACCGCCCTGGATCAGCTCAAACTCACGCCCGCCCATGAAACGCGCGGATGGTACGGGTTGCCCCAGCGCATTCACATTCAGCAAGGTGTCGCGGGCGGCATCCAGTTGGGGGGCGCTTCCGCCAATCGCCATGGCGATGACCCAGGTGCCGCTTGAAACGACGGAAAATGGCCGGGATTGGGTTAGAATATGCGGATAGAGCGAGGCGTTAGAATCGTGGATCCCGCAGACCACCGGCGTGTCGACAGACAACCCTGTTGAGGCGACAATCTCGGGCAGGATCGGCCCCAGCACATCGCTCGATCTGCGCGGCGGCGCGATCTTGTCGGCAATGTCCAAGGTGTCGACCAGTGTCGAAAACGCCTTTTCGCGCGGGCACCACAGATCGGTATGGCATCCGATTGAGGTAACGTCGCTGGCAACGACGCCCGTCAGTCGGTGACCCCAGTATTGGGGATAGGTGACGATATGCGCGGTCCGGGCGTGCAGGTCCGGGACCTGGCCAAACTGCCAGTGCAACTGCGCGCCGATATTTAGCCCATTCGCCAGACGCGGCGAACCCGTCTGAGAAAACGACGGCCGTATTGCATCGTACTCGGCGGCGACCGTTGCTGGACCGTCATGCTCATAATCCAGGATCGGCGCGGCCAGCCCGCCCGCAGCATCCAGCAGAGCGACGCATGCCCCGTGCGTCGTCACCGAGATCGCATCGATCCCGTGCTGGCGGTGAAACTGCCCCAGCCCGTCCAGAAGGAAGGCCCAATGCCCATCGACATCGAAATACGGCCAGGGTGGGCCGAGTTGGACATTGTTGGGCCGGGTGATGACGGCAATCTCTGACAGGCACGCCAGATCCACAAGCGCCAGCTTGGCGTTGGTCTTGCCGATGTCGATGACGGCGACGTGGCGCGGTTTTATCATGCCATGTGAAACAGGCGCGGAAGCGTCACCGCTACAGGCGCATGTTTCGCATCGGTTTCCATGATATCGGCCATATGCGCCCACCATTTCTGCATGACCGGATGGGCAGGCAGCGCATCCATCGTATGATCGTCGCTGCGGTTGAGGACATTTATCAGCAGGTCGGTCTCTTCGTCCAGATGGATGGAGTAGTCGCTGACGCCCGCGCCCTTCAACAGGTCCACCAGTTCCGGCCAGATCGCATCGTGGCGGCGGCGGTATTCGTCGGCCTGTCCGGGGTTTAGCCGCATCCTGAAAACATGGCGCTCGCTCATGACGCGCGCCTGCGCTGCGCCGCCATGGCCCACAAACGTGGGAGGGCGATCACGCCGATCAGCAACAGCCCGATGAAGATCGACATGACGATTCCAGGCACGTTCAGAAGGCCAAGGCCGAAGGTCACCAGCCCCATCACGAAAGCGGCGATTACCACACCGGTGATTGACCCCGAACCGCCAAGGATGTTGATCCCGCCCAGCACGACCATGGTGACAACTTCCAGTTCCATCCCCGTCGCGATGCTGGGCCGGGTCGAGCCAAGCCGCGAAGTCAGACAGATCGCCGCCACGCCCGACATCAATCCTGTCAGCAGGAACAGGATGAACTTCACCCGTTGCACCCGGATGCCGCTGAACAGCGCGCCGACCGGGTTGTTGCCGATGGCAAAGACCGCCCTGCCAAAGTTCGTCTTGTGCAGGATGATCCCGTAGATCACCGCCAGCAGTGCGAATATCGCGATTTCGACGGTGAATACTGACCAGACATACCCCTGCCCGAACCAGGCAAAGCTGGCCGGGTAGCCGCGAAATGCACCGTCTCCCAGGATGATGTAACTGATGCCGCGAAAGAGGCTCATCGTGCCGATGGTCACGACGATGGACGGCAACCCAAGGATCGTCACAAAGACCCCGTTGAACGCCCCGCAAAGCAGCCCGACGACCAGCCCGATCACCACAAGTTCGCCGGTTCCGGCACCGTGCTGCACCGCCAGCCCCATCGCGGTGCTGGCAAGCGCGATGATCGAGGCGACAGACAGGTCGATCTCTCCGGAAATGATCAAAAGCGCCATTGCGAAGGCGATCATCGCCTTTTCTGTAAAGTTGAAGGTGGCGTCGGACAGGTTCCAGGCGTTCAGGAAATAGGGCGATGCGAAGGAATTGAGCACGAAGATCGCGATTGCCACCGCCAGCAAAAGTGCCTCCCAGCTGCGCAACAACCGATGGGCGCGACTGGTCAGTCGGTCGGGCACGTGACGAGCTTTCATTGTGGTGTCGCTCATGTTGTGACCTCCGCCGATTTTAGGATGATGCGGCCTTTCTTCCGGCCCGCGCGTGCATTGAACGCGACCGCGATCAGGATCGCGCTGCCCGAAATTGCCAGTTGCCAGAAGGGCGATATGTTGACGACTGGCAGCGCGTTCTTGATCACGCCCAGGAACAGCGCCCCCAGAACCGCGCCCCCGACGGAGCCGACGCCACCCGCGATTGAGATGCCACCGATGACACACGCCGCCACGACCTCAAGCTCGAACCCGCCCGCGATATCGACATAGGCCACCGCATAGCGCGCGACCCATAGATAGCCTGTCAGCCCGGCCAGCGCGCCCGACAACACGAAGGCCAGGAACTGCACCCGCCCGACGTTCAGACCGGTATAGACGGCGGCATGCGGGTTGCCGCCCACCGCAAAGATCGACCGCCCCAGCGACGTGCGCGCCATCATCACGGCGAAGACGCCAACAATCAGGATCGCAATCCACGACAACATCGGCAGGCCCAAAAACGCCGCGCGCGGAAAGCCGGTGAAGGCGGCGCTCATCTCATGTGCATTGACCCATTTGCCGTCGGAAATCAGAAAGATGATACCGCGAAAGATCGTCATCGTGCCCAGCGTCACAACAATGGGCGGGATCGCCAGTTTCCACACCAGAATGCCGTTGATCGCCCCCATGATTGCCCCAAGAGTGATGGCAATCGCGATGATGACCGGTATCGGCAATCCGGGCACGGCAACGTTCAGCATCGCCACGGCCATGCCCGTCAGCGCCAGATTGGCCGCAACCGACAGGTCGATACAGCGGGTCATGATCACCACCATCTGACCCAGAGCGAGAATGATCAGCGGCGCAGTGTCGTTGAAGACATTGGCCAGGTTGGACGGGGCAATGAAGCCCGCGAACCTCGTCGAAATCAGCACCAACAGCAGGAGGATCGCTGCCGCAAGGATCGTTTCGCGCACGGGGACCAAACGGTACAGCATGATCTACGCCTCCTCCAGTTGGGCTTGTGCAGTGATGCCTGCCGCATGGCGCACCAGGGTTTCCGGGCGCAGATCGTCGCCTTCGAGTTCCGCGACAATTCGGCCTTCGCGCATGACGATCACACGGTCGGACATGCCGATAATCTCGGGAATTTCCGAGCTGACCATGATGATCGACAGCCCCTGCGCCGCCAGCTCTGCCATAAAGTCATGAACCGCCGCCTTCGAACCGATATCGATACCCTTGGTCGGCTCATCCAGGATGATGACCTGCGGCTGAGTGGCCAGCCATTTGGCAATCACGACCTTTTGCTGGTTGCCGCCCGACAGATTGCCGACATCCTGATCCAGCGATGCCGCCCGCAGGTCCAGCCGTTGGGAATACTCGCGCGCGAGTGCAAATTCCTCGGCCAGGCGCAGAAATCCGGCACGCGAGGTGCGACCAATCGACGGCAGCGTGATGTTCTGAAAGATCGGCAGGCCGATGATCGCGCCCTGCTTGCCGCGGTCTTCAGGCACATAAACGATGCCGTTGGCGACGGCGTCGGCAGGCGACCGGATCACCCGGACCTCGCCATTGATCTTGCACACCCCTTTTGAGGGTTTGGTAATGCCGAACAGGGACTGCATGAATTCCGAGCGTCCCGCGCCGACCAACCCGTAAAAGCCAAGGATCTCGCCGCGCCGCAGGGTAAACCCGATGTCGGCGAATTCGGTCGGATGGCTGTAACCGGAGACTTGCAACACCTCTTCGGCGACAGTGTTGGAGCGGTCGGGAAAGATGTGATCCACCGTGCGACCGACCATCATCGTGACCAACTCGTCCTCGTCGATTTCAGAGATCAGACCGTCGCCCACGAACGCGCCATCGCGAAACACGGTGTATCGGTCGGCGATACGGAATATCTCGTCGAACTTGTGGCTGATGAACAGGATTGCCTTGCCCTGCGCCTTCAGTGACTCGACCAATTCATAAAGCTCGGCGATTTCCTTGTGCGACAGCGCGGCGGTGGGTTCGTCCATGATCACCACGCGGGCATCGACCGACAGGGCGCGCGCGACGGCCACAAGGTGCTTGTTGGCGATGCCCAGGTCGCGCAACCGGGCGCGCGGGTCGATGGGCGCGCCAATGTCGTTTAGCAGCACACCCGCCGCACGGTACATTTCACGCGTGTCGATCAGGCCAGTCTTTGAGCGGGGCGCATGACCAATGAAAATGTTTTCGGCCACCGAAAGCTCGTCGAACAGAACCGTTTCCTGGTGGATCGCCGTGATGCCCGCATTGGCGGCGGCATTGGCGCTGTTGAAAATCACGGGTTCGCCGTCAATGCGAATGGTGCCGCCATCGGGGCGATAAATGCCGGTGAGAATTTTCACCGTGGTGGATTTTCCTGCCCCGTTCTCACCGACCAGGGCTGTCACCTGACCCGGATAAAGATCCAACCGGACCGAATCCAGCGCCTTGACGCCTGGGAATATCTTGGTGATCGCGTCCATTGACACGACGGGCGTTGCGCGCTCGGCCATCTTGGTTCGCTTTCGAATGAAGCTGTGGGGTGGTCCGGCGCGCAGGCGCGGGCCGGACCGGTTTCGGCTCAGAAGATCGACTTGAAGGCGTCGATGTTGCCGGCATCGTAGACGAAGGGATCGGCCATCGCGCCCTCGTTGTTTTCGTCCAGCGTCAGCGTACCCATGCGCCCCATTGGGATGTCGGCACCGGGTTCGGCAACGACATCATTTGTGGACAGCTCATAGGCCAGCATTGCAGCGGAGTATCCCAGATCAATGGGGTTCCAGATTGCGAATGATTGCGAGGCGCCGGATTCAATCGCCCCGGCCATTTCCGACGGCAGGCCCAGGCCGGTCACGTTGACTGCACCAACTTTACCGGCATCGACGACGGCCTGCGCGGCAGCAACAATACCCACCGAAGTCGGCGCGATGATCGCGTCGAGATCGGGGTAGGATTGCATGAGGCCGGTCGCTTCGCGGTAAGATTTGTCAGCCAGATCGTCGCCGTACACAGTCGCCACGACCTCGATACCGGGATAATCGCCCATCACCTTGTTCATTTCTTCGATCCAGATGTTCTGGTTCGTAGACGTGGTGGTGGCCGACAGCAGCGCGACCTGGCCACCATCGGGCAGATGGTCGGCTGCCAGCTTGATGATCATGTTGCCGATCAACGGGTTGGAGGACGGGTTCAGATGCAACTGGCGACCCTCGGGCGCGACGCCGCTGTCCCAGCTGATCACAGTGATGCCGCGGCTCATCGCCTTTTTCAGGGCGGGTACCAATGCGTCGGTGTCGTTTGCCGAAATTGCGATGGCATCTACGTTCTGCGCAATGAGAGCGTTGATCACCTCGATCTGGCCTTCGGCAGTGGTGTCGGTTGGCCCGGTATAGATGATCTCGACATTGCCAAGCTCTGCTGCGGCCTGTTCCGCGCCTTTTGCTGCGGCCTCGAAGAACCCGATCCCTAGCGCCTTGACGACCAATGCGATGCGAACGTTGTCCTGCGCAAGCGCCGGTGTGGTGAGCATCGCCGTGGCCATTGCAGCCGTGGCGACGACTTTCTTGAATACACTCATGGTTTCCTCCCTGGAGTGGTTGCAGTTGAAGTGGCTAGGACGCCACCTCTTCTTTCTGCGCCTTGCCCGCAGACACGACGATCAGCTTTACATCTGCCGCTTCCAGCATGGCCGCGGTGCGGTCCTCGATGCCTTCGTCGGTGATGATTGTGTCGATCCGGTCCAGCGGACAAAGAATGAGGCTGGAGCGGTTGGCGAATTTCGAACTGTCGACCAGAACGATCAACTCGTCGGCTTGCCCGATCAGCTTGTGTTCGGCCTGGATCAGCAGCGGATCCTGTTCCATCAGCCCCAATGGCCCGATACCCTGTGCGCCCATGAACATGCGACGGGCATAGAAATTGCGGGTCACGTCGTTATCGAAGGGCGACAGGATGATATTCTGTTCGCGGTAGATCACCCCGCCTGACAGCATCACGGTGTTGCGGGAATTCTTCAGCAGATGTTCGGCGATCGGGAACGAATTGGTAAACACCTGCATCCGGCGCGTCGCCAGCAGGTGCACCATCTGGAATGTCGTCGTGCCGCCATTGATAATGATCGGCTCACCGTCTGTGCAAAGCTCTACCGCAGCGGCGGCGATGGCCTGTTTTTCGGCGATATTCATCATTTCGTTGACCGAGAACGGTCGACCGGCCAATCCGACGAAGGGGGTAGAGGTCAAAGCTTCTGCGCCGCCACGCACCCGGCGCAGGCGTTTCTGATCGTCCAGCGTATTGATGTCGCGGCGCACCGTTGCCTCTGACGCGCCGGTCAGGGCGCAGAGATCGACAACCGTTAAAAGCGGGCGATCCTGCACGGCCGACAGGATAATTCGGTGTCTGTCCTTCTCGTGCATCGGTTCCCCTTTCCGGTTGACCCAACGTGAGGCGAATCATGGCGATCTGTCAATCACTAATTGTCATAACTGATCAAAAATTGGATCTGATGACAGCTTATGATTGATAATGATTGACTAACGGTTTCCCTTGCGTCAGCGTTCCGGACAACACGAATGCACGCCCGCCCCATAGATGGAGATCCCAATGAACAAGCCAAATACCCCGGAACACCTTGAAAACAAATGGGATGCCGGTCGTGCGCGCGGGATGAGCGAGCCCGAAAAACTGCTCTATCGCTCCAACCTTCTGGGCTCGGACAAGCGAATCACGAATTATGGAGGCGGCAACACATCCGCCAAAGTCATGCAAAAGGATCCACTGACCGGTGAGATGGTTCAGGTGCTTTGGGTCAAGGGATCGGGCGGTGATGTCGGCTCGATCAAGATGGACGGGTTTTCCACTCTCTATATGGACAAACTGAACGCGCTGCGCGGCCTTTACCGGGGTGTCGAGCACGAGGATGAAATGGTCGGCTACCTGCCGCATTGCACCTTCAACCTGAACCCACGTGCGGCCAGCATCGACACGCCGCTGCACGCCTATGTTCCAGAAAAGCACGTTGATCACATGCATCCCGACGCAATCATCGCGATTGCTGCCGCCAAGGACAGCAAGGCGCTGACGCAGAAGATTTTCGGCGACAGCATCGGCTGGCTTCCATGGAAAAAGCCCGGCTACGAACTGGGCCTGTGGCTGTCCGAATTCTGCGCCAAGAACCCCGGCGCCAACGGCGTTGTGTTGGAAAGTCACGGGCTATTCACCTGGGCCGATGACGCGAAAGACTGCTATGATCTGACGCTCAACGTGATCCAGACCGCGATGAACTGGTTTGCGGTTCAGACCGCAGACAAGGCCGCGTTTGGCGGCGAAAGGCACAAAAGCCTGCCCGCTGATCAACGACGTGCCACCGCCGCCCGCTTGATGCCGGCGATCCGCGGCATGGTGTCCGGCCAGCAGCACATGGTCGGCCATTTCACCGATAGTGACGCTGTCCTGGAGTTCGTGAACGCGGCTGATATGGAGCGTCTGGCAGCACTGGGAACATCATGCCCCGACCACTTCCTGCGCACCAAAATCCGCCCTCTGGTTGTTGATTTCGACCCCGCAAAACCGGATGTCGACGCTACACTGGCAGGTCTTGACGATGCGGTTGCCGCCTATCGCGAGGATTACGCAGCCTATTATGACCGCTGCAAGCGCGACTACAGCCCCGCCATCCGTGACCCCAACGCCGTTGTCTACCTGATCCCCGGTGTCGGAATGATTACCTTCGCCAAGGATAAAGCGACGGCACGGATCTCCGGCGAATTCTATGTCAACGCGATCAACGTTATGCGCGGTGCCGATGCGGTGTCCGAATATTGCGGCCTGCCTGAACAGGAAGCCTTCGATATCGAATATTGGCTGCTGGAAGAGGCAAAACTGCAGCGGATGCCCAAGCCGAAATCGCTTGCCGGTCGTGTGGCCCTTGTGACGGGGGGCGCAGGCGGGATCGGGTCGGCCACGGCGGAACGCTATCTGCGCGAAGGTGCCTGCGTGATGCTGGCCGATATAGACGAAGACGCCTTGGCCAAAACCGCCGCCAATCTCAAAGAACGCTTTTCGGCTGACGTCGTGCGCACCATCAACATGAACGTTACTGATGAAGGTGCGGTCGCGGCCGCGTATAGCGATATCGCGGCAGAATTCGGCGGCGTCGATATCCTGGTGTCGAACGCCGGAATCGCCAGTTCCGCCCCGGTCGAGGAAACGACCCTTGATCTGTGGAACAAGAACATGGCGATCCTGTCGACTGGCTATTTCCTAGTCAGCCGCGAGGCTTTCAAGCTGATGACAGTACAGGACATTGGCGGGGCCATTGTCTTTGTCGCCTCCAAGAACGGGCTTGCGGCGTCACCCAACGCCTCGGCATACTGCACGGCCAAAGCGTCGGAAATTCACCTTGCCCGCTGCCTCGCCTTGGAAGGTGCGTCGCGCGGTATCCGCGTCAATGTGGTCAACCCGGACGCAGTGCTGAAGGGGTCGAAGATCTGGTCCGGCGATTGGCTGAAGGAACGGGCCTCGACCTATGGCAAGGACAAGGAGGGGCTGGAGGAACATTACCGCGAACGCTCAATGCTGAAGCGTTCCGTCCTGCCCGAAGACATCGCAGAGGCGGCGTATTTCCTGGCCTCGGACCTGTCGGCGAAATCGACCGGCAATATCATCAACGTCGATGCTGGCAACGTTCAGGCGTTCACGCGCTAAGGGGGACAGACCATGATCAATACTGACACTATCGCTCAGGCGAATGACGCGGCAGAAACACGAATGCGCGCCGACTATGACGCCCTTGGCGCACAGCTTGACCGGCGCGGCATCGACATCGCGCAGATCAAGGATAAGGTCGCTGCATACGGCGTGGCCGTGCCCAGTTGGGGCGTCGGCACCGGCGGAACCCGGTTTGCCCGCTTTCCCGGCGCAGGTGAGCCGCGTCATATCTTCGACAAGCTCGACGATTGCGGCGTGATCCAGCAACTCACACGCGCCACGCCATCGGTTTCGCTGCATATCCCATGGGACACCGCGCCGGTTGCTGATCTGAACGCCAAGGCGGAACAGGTTGGTCTGACCTTCGGCGCGATGAATTCCAACACCTTTCAGGACCAGCCGGATCAGGCGCACAGCTACAAGTTCGGCTCGCTTGCGCACACCGATGCCGCCACCCGTCAGCAGGCGATCGACCACAACATCACCTGCATCGAACTGGGCCAGCAACTCGGGTCGAAAGCCCTGACGATCTGGGTCGGCGACGGATCGAACTTTCCGGGACAGACGAATTTCACCCGCCAGTTCGAACGCTATCTGGATGCGACAAAGCAGGTCTACGCCGCGCTGCCCGACGACTGGACCCTACTGACCGAGCACAAGATGTACGAGCCTGCGTTTTACTCGACCGTGGTGCAGGATTGGGGCACAAACCTGCTGATCGCGCAGCAGTTGGGCGAACGGGCGAAGTGCCTCGTCGATCTTGGGCACCATGCGCCCAACGTGAACATCGAAATGATCGTCGCCCGCCTGACGCAATTCGGCAAACTAGGCGGGTTTCATTTCAACGACAGCAAATATTGCGATGACGATCTGGATACCGGCAGCATCGACCCTTACCGGCTGTTTCTGGTGTTCAACGAACTGGTCGAAGCCGAGGCAAACCCGGATTTTGACCCGATGCACATGCTGGACCAAAGCCACAATGTGACCGACCCGATTGAAAGCCTGATTGTCTCTGCCATGGAAGTGCAACGCGCCTATGCCCAGGCGCTGCTTGTTGACCGAACTGCGCTGCGCGGGTTTCAGGACGGCAATGATGCGCTGATGGCGACGACCACGCTAAAGCATGGGTTCCGCACGGATGTGGAGCCGATTCTCGCGATGGCTCGATATGAGAGCGGCGGCGCGATTACTCCGGTCGCAACCTATCGCGCATCAGGCTATCGCGCGAGAGTTGCGGGCCAACGTCCGACAGTTTCCGGCGCGGGTGGCGGCATCGTTTGAACGGGCTGCCAGACCTGCCCGCCGGCAGGCAAACTCAGTATCGCCTACACGTCCGGCGGCAAGTTGTGACGCGCGATCCGCCTTTCAAAGGTCCAGGATTGCTCAATAGCAGCTTGCTGCCCTTCGCGACTGTTCGTACAGGCCGCAGCATTTGTTACTTTGGGCTCTGTTGACACCTTAGCCTCGCTGGTCACGAGTGGCCGGTTCGGGAAACACCACCGTTCGCTGCTCGGTGCAAGAACTGGTAAAACGCGGGACAAAGCCGTCACTACCATCGATAGATTGAATAACCGTTTTCCAGCAATGCACGAGAGAACGGTCACCGGTGGCATATAGCTATTCAAGCAACGACACGATTTCGGCGTACCCGCGCGCCTTGGCATGTTGGAGCGGGCTGACACCGTCGCGATCCGGTATGGTTCGGTCGGCACCCGCGTTCACAAGAATCTGAACCGTTTTAACGTGATCGCTGCCGCCATCTCCCAAAACAACAGCCTCCATCAAGGCCGTCCAGCTCAAATTGTTGACGTGATCAAGCGGTGCGCCGCCCGCTACCAGGCGCGCCACGACCTCGTGGTGCCCAAGATGGGCCGCCGCAATCAAGGTAGTGCCGTCATAGACGCTGGTAATCAACGCAGGGCTATTGCCCAGCGTCATGGCAAGAGACACCAATTCTGGGTCATCAGCGACGGCCGCAATCGTTAAGACGTCATAGGCGCGGTTCTCCAGGGCGTTCATGTCAGCACCGCCTTCAGCGAGCGCTCTGAGAACATCATCATGTGAGGCGAATGCCGCGACATGGGCCGGGGTGCGGCCTGAAGGGTCCCGCGCGTTCAGATTGGCACCCTCGGCGATCAATTGATTGATCTGATCTACGCGCCCTTCATGGGCGGCAAGTTGCAGGCCGCTATAGGATGCAATCTCAGTCGCTGACGGCGCTGTCTGCGCATGTGCAACGCCTGTCAGAGCAAGAACACTGGCGATGATCAAAGCACGTATAGTTTTATCCTCCTTCGATGGAAGCGGCCCGCCCCGCGTGAGGCGGACCGAATTGGATGTTATTCTGCACCGATGGCGTCAAGACCGGCACGGCCACAGGTCTCGTCGATTGCGCCAGAGGGCGCACCGCCGACACCGATACCACCGACCAATGCGCCACCAATGCGAATTGGAAGGCCACCCGCCTGAATAACCAAACGGCTGTCCATATCGCGCAGCCCGTCATTTTCCGGGTTCGCTCCGATGAAACCTGCCAGACCGGCCGTATCGCGCCCCATGCTGGCAGAAGTGAACGCCTTACCAGTGCTAGAGCCGACGGTGTGCGGGCTTGCATTGTCGGCGCGCAGGTGAACCTTGGTTTCACCGCTGCTTGCAACGATGGCGACGCTGACATTGTGGCCTTCGGCGGCGCAGGCATCGACCGCGGCTTGCGCCGCCGTGATGGCCATATCCAAGGGCAGGTAAGGTGCGGTAGGCAGGTCCTGTGCCACAACTGCGGCTGGTGTCAGAAGGGTGGCAGCGAGAACAATCTTACGAATCATGTGAGGCTTCCTTTTTTCAAGTTGATGCCCCGTCTCTAAGTCCTTTGGTCACGGCCCGATATTCGTAGTCATCGCAAAGGACTGGGTAGTATTGCGGATCAGCCCTGTGCTTCTAACCAGTAGCGCGTTAGTTCCGCCGTCGATGACGTGCCCGCCTTGGCCGCAATCGCCGCGCGGTGACTTTCAACCGTGCGCGGGGACAGCCCGAGCGCTTCGGCGATTTGCTTAGTGGTCAGGCCTTTGGCGATCATCCCCAACACTTCGTGTTCACGGGCAGACAGGTGACCCACCAAGACGATTGCCTCCGCTCGCTCCGCCGATATCTGCTCTTGGCTTTCGAGCTCGGCGTGACCTTTCTGGATCGCATCAATCAGATCTTGTTCATCGACCGGCTTGCTCAGGAAATCGATCGCGCCATTGCGAAAGGCACGACGGCAGGCCTCAATATCGCCATGGCCGCTGATGATCACGGTCGGCCAATTGATGTCTTGCGCGGCGAGCTTTTCCTGAAGTTTGAGGCCGGAAATCGCAGGCATCCGGATGTCGAGGATGAGACACCCCGGCGTAAAACCTGCCGCTTGGCCCAAAAAAATCTCCGGCGAAGCAAAACTGCGCACATTCAGGCCCACCGTTTCGAGCAGCAACGACAGCGCGTCCCGCACGGCGTCGTCATCATCCACCAGATAGACATGATTGCTCATGGCTGCACGTCCTGGGTTGCGCGTGGAAATGACACGCGAAATGTGGTTTGCGCAGCGTCAGGCAAAAGCGATATTTCTCCGTCCATCTCCTCGACCAGACGTTGACACAACGCGAGACCCAGTCCAGTCCCATTGGATTTACCGGTCACAAACGGTTCAAAAATCCGAGGCTTCAACGCGTCGGGAACGCCGGGTCCCGTGTCACTAACATCGAGGATCGCCAGCGTGTCATGCAGGTGGATTCTGACAGTCACTCTTGCTTGGTCAGAAGCCTCAAGCGCATTGCGTATCAAATTGAAGATGATCTGTTCCAATGCCACGGGATCGGCGTTGACGGTCACGGGGTCAGCGACAAGGATCAAAGTCACGTCAGCCGCTTTGTCCTCGGCCTCACGCGCCAGCAGCCGCTGGACATTTTGCGCGGCCTCTATCAGGGAGCAGGCTTTGACTTGCGCCCTGTTCGGTTTGCTCCATCTGCGAAGCCGGTCGAGGATATCGGCGGCGCGCTGCGCCTGAGATACGGTGTCATCCAACACATGGACTAACCGCTCCACGTTACCGCGCCGAGCCAGATGTCGACCGGCTTGCGCGTGACTCAGAATAGCGGTCAGAGGCTGCGCCAGTTCATGGGCCATACCGCTGGCCATCTCGCCCATCGCATTGACGCGCGAGGCATGTGCGAGCCGGGTTTCCTGCGCGCTCAATGCCGAGAAGCGCTCTGCCTCTTGTCTGCGTTTCCTTTGTCTGGTTAAGGCGGTTGCGACCGCGAACAGCGCGGTGACCAAAGCCGCCATCAAGGCAACCGTTCTGGCGGGAAGCACATCCGCAAGTTCAATCGCAAGAGCCGTTTCCAGGATCAACGGCTGTGACTGGCTGCCA
>JBBKXP010000103.1:0-3025 GCA_037969545.1 Paracoccaceae bacterium
GCCGTCACCCTGCTGCTGCAGGCGACCGGCTATATGAACAAGCTGGGCATGGGATACCTCATGTCGTCGCGCGACGAACAGCGCACGGTGACCGGCATGACCGCCCGACTGGCCCGGGCCCTGGACAATTCGATCGTGGCCATGGCGCTGTTTGCCCCCGCCGTCCTGATTATCGCCCAGCGCGACGCGTCGTCGGTGCAGACGATCCTTTCGGCGCAAATCTTCCTTGTCGCCCGCATCGTCTATGTCCCTGCCTATATCTTCGGCATCATCGGCTTGCGGACGCTGGCCTGGGGTGCCGGGTTCGTCGCCACCTGTGTGTTGTTCCTGCTCGCCCTATGACCCCCGAACTTACCGTTCTCGTCCTTGCCGGACTGTTGCAGGGGGTCCAGTTCGCCCTGATGGCGATCCCGGCAAATATCGAACTTGGCACCGGCAAGACCGCCAGCCCGCGCGATCCGGGCCGCCTTGGCAAGCCGCTGATAGAACAGGTCAGCCCGAAAACCGGACGCCTGTTCCGCGCCTTGAACAACCATTTCGAGGGGTTGATCCTGTTCACCCTCGCCGTCGTCGTCGTGACCCTTGGTGACAAGGCGACCGGCCTGACTGCGACCTGCGCCTGGGCTTATCTGGGTGCCCGCATCCTTTATATCCCCGCCTACTACTTTGGCCTGACCCCCTGGCGCAGCCTGATCTGGTTCGTCGGGTTCCTGGCCACCATGGCCATGCTGCTGCTGGCCCTTCTGTGATCCCCAAAGGAGACATCCATGCCTGCTTATGACGTCATCATCATCGGTTCCGGCCCCGGCGGCTATGTCTGTGCGATCCGTTGCGCCCAGCTTGGCCTGAAAACCGCCGTGGTCGAGGGGCGGGATACGCTGGGCGGCACCTGTCTGAATGTCGGCTGCATCCCGTCCAAGGCGCTGCTGCACGCCAGCCATATGCTGCACGAGGCAGAGACGAATTTCGCCGAGATGGGGTTGAAGGGCAAAAGTCCATCGGTCGACTGGAAACAGATGCTGACCTACAAGCAGGGCACCATCGACACCAACACCAAGGGCATCGAATTCCTGTTTAAGAAGAACAAGATCACCTGGATCAAGGGCTGGGCGACGATCCCCGAAGTAGGCAAGGTCAAGGTCGGCGACGACATCCACGAGGCAAAACATGTCATTATCGCCTCCGGGTCCGAAGCGTCGGCGCTGCCGGGCGTCAAGGTCGACGAAAAGACCGTCGTCACCTCGACCGGAGCGCTGACCCTGACCAAGGTTCCGAAGTCGCTGGTGGTGATCGGCGCCGGGGTGATCGGGTTGGAACTCGGGTCGGTTTACCAGCGCCTGGGGTCGTCAGTCACGGTGATCGAATATCTGGATGCGATCACACCGGGGATGGACGGCGAGGTGCAAAAGACATTCCAGCGGATGCTCAAGAAGCAAGGGCTGGCGTTTATCATGGGCGCGGCTGTGCAGGGCGTCACGGTCAAGGGCGGCAAGGCGACGATGACCTACAAGGGCAACAAGGACGGGGCAGAAGCCACGGTCGACGCCGACTGCGTGCTGGTCGCGACCGGGCGCAAACCTTTTGTCGACGGGCTGGGGTTGGACGCACTGGGCGTGACGATGACCAAGCGCGGCCAGATCGAGACCGACGCGCAATACGCGACAAATGTGAAAGGCATCTACGCCATCGGTGACGTGATCGCGGGCCCGATGCTGGCGCACAAGGCCGAGGACGAGGGCATGGCATTAGCCGAGATTCTGGCGGGCAAGGCGGGGCATGTGAATTACGGTGTGATCCCCGGCGTGATCTATACCCACCCCGAGGTCGCCAACGTGGGCGCAACCGAGGAAATGCTCAAGGAAGAGGGCCGCGCCTACAAGGTTGGCAAGTTCAGCTTTATGGGCAACGCACGGGCCAAGGCGAATTTCTCGGGCGACGGGTTCGTCAAGATTTTGGCCGACAAGGTCACCGACCGCATTCTGGGTGCCCACATCATCGGACCAGCAGCGGGCGACCTGATTCACGAGATCTGCGTGGCGATGGAGTTCGGGGCTGCGGCCGAAGACCTTGCCCGCACCTGCCACGCCCACCCGACCTATTCGGAAGCGGTCCGCGAGGCGGCGCTGGCCTGCGGCGACGGGGCAATTCACGCCTGAGACGCGACTACTTTCGGCCGAAAAAGCTCCGCCCCCGTCTGGGCCCTAAGCCTCGCCAAAAGGTGGGTTTCAACCCACCCTACCCCTTGAGCATCCGCAGGCCCTGCGTTGCGTCCGACCTGACCGCCAGGCGCAGGCCGGGTTCGTCGCCTGCCTTCAATGCCGCCAGAATCAGCTTGTGATGGTGCGGCGGTTCCTTGCGGTTCAGGCGGCCGTAAAGGGCGCGCATGGTGGGCCCGAGTTGCAGCCAGACAGTTTCGGTCATCGCCAGGATCGCCGGGGCCTGGGCCCGCAGATACAGGGTGCGGTGAAATTCCAGGTTCATCCGGATATAGCCGCTGGCATCGTGCCGCGCGACCATCTGGCTGACTCCGGCGTCGATCGCTTCGAGCCGGTCGATCAGGGCAAAGTGGGCGCGTGGCAGCGCCCGGCTGGCCAGTTCGGGTTCCAGCAAGGCGCGCAACGTGGCAAGCTCCTCGATCCGTTCGTTGGACAGTTCGGGTGTTGCGACCCGACCACTGCTGGACAGCGACAGCGCCCCTTCGGCAACCAGACGGCGCAGTGCCTCACGCGCGGGGGTCATCGAGACGCCGAACTGCTTGCCGATGCCGCGCAGGGTCAGTGCCGCGCCGGGGGCCAGTTCGCCGTGCATGACGGCGGTTCGCAGGGTGCGGTACACCCGTTCATGCGCGGCGGTACCGGGATCGGGGCGGGGTGACGGCGTGATCATGGGCCGTATGTGATCACATGCGTGCCTGCGGTCAATCGAAACGGACCCGGTGCAGACGGTCGCCGTGGCGCCGCAGCCACGTCCGGCAATCGGCATGATCAGGGTTTATCCGGGCAACCACGGCCCAAAACGCATCGGA
>JBBKXP010000104.1:0-6559 GCA_037969545.1 Paracoccaceae bacterium
ACGAACCCGATCCGCGCCCGATGCCGGATGGGCAGCGACTTGCCATCGCCGTCGCGGATGTCTTCGATGCCCTCGTCGCGACCCTTGGCGACACCCGCATGGAACCCGACCTCGAAGAAGTGCTCTGGGGCCAGGTCAACCTCTTCCATCGCGCCACCGCCCGGATCGAACGATCGCTCGACGACAACGAGCAGGCGCAGCGCCGCCTCCAGCGCGAGCAGGACGGCTCCGAGGTGAGGGCGAACGAACTCGAGCGGCTGACGGCGGAAGGCCTCAGCCTCATCGAACGGCGCAACGGCATGGAGCTTTTCCGCGACTGTGCCGCCGAACAGTTCGATGTGCATACCGGCTCAACCTGGCGGCCCCGCACCGGCTCGATGGTGAATCGCAAGCACCTGACCGCGGCGTTGATCGACAGCCGCGACTTCCTGGCCGCCAAGCGCCGCGCGGAGACCGAGGTGATGCTGCCCCCCGGGCCCAAGATCGCCCTTACCGGCGGGACCGATTTCAACGATCACCGCCTGATCTGGGGCAAGCTCGATCAGGTTCGGACCAAATATCCCGATATGGTCCTGCTGCACGGTGGCAGCCCGAAGGGCGCCGAACTCATCGCCGCCAAATGGTGTGAGGCCCGGGGCGTGACGCAGGTCGCCTTCAAGCCTGACTGGACCAAACACGCCAAGGCAGCCCCCTTCAAGCGCAACGATGCGATGCTGGACGTGCTCCCCGTAGGTGTCCTCGTCTTCCCGGGCACCGGTATCCAGGAGAACATCGCCGACAAGGCCAAGAAGCTGGGCATCCCGGTCCTGAAGTTCGAGAAGGGGGCGTGAGCCTCCTTTCCGGTTTCACCAGAACATAGAGATTGACAATGCCTCGTTACAACAATAATGTTGTAAGGATGATACCCGCACACATCGTTCTTCTCGGCTCACCTTGGCCCATCTTGCCCGCTGGCATTCACTCCGCGACCCTAGAGGAGGTTAAGGCGAGGTTCGTGTCGAATCCCAAACGGCGAACCCAGTTCAGGGGATTGGTTGCCGCATTATCCAATCTGCGGAGCGCAGGATGTCGGCGTGCGTTTCTCGACGGCAGTTTCGTTTCAGCGAAGCCACGACCTGGTGATTTTGACGCTTGTTGGGATCCTGCAGGGGTCAACAGAACCGCACTCGATCCGGTGCTGCTCACATTCATGAACAATCGCGCGGCGCAAAAGGCAAAATATCATGGGGAGTTTTTCCCATCCACGGTCCCGGCCGATCAAGTTGGGACAATTTTCGTCGAGTTCTTCCAGGTCGATCGGTTTACGGGCGCTCAAAAGGGCATCGTCTCGATCGATCTTGCGACCGACCCGATGCTTCAATCTGGGGTGACGTCATGATCTACAGCGACAAGCAATACGCAATTTCAGAAAGAGAGTTGGGAAAGCTGCGCGATGCGATAGCCGCAGTTCAGCCCCGCGGCGTCGATGCTGCTACCGATGACGGTTGGCTTCGCGACGTGCAGAACGATGCGATAAGAAGCCAGATCGCAACCTTGGAGGCTGAACTTTCGCATTACGACCTTTTAAAGTCTGGTGAGATTACATTCGCCAAGTCACATTCACTGGAGAGTCTTCCGTCTGTGCTAGTTCAGGCGCGGATCGCAGGAGGCATGAGCCAAACAGACCTTGCAGAGCGACTTGGAATGAAGGCTCAGCAAATCCAGCGATACGAAGCTTCCGAGTATTCCGGTGCGAGCCTGGATCGGCTGATCGATATTTGTGAGGCTCTAAACGTCCACACCACCGGGCTGTTCGAACTAGGGGATGCATCCAAAGGCGCCGTCTTCTCGTGGTCGGAGATCGGTGACGTAGCCTGGAAGCAATTTCCCGCTCGCGAAATGGCGAAGCGTGGCTGGTTCGACGTTCCGCGCAAAGGTGACGTCTTCCAACTCGCACGTGACTACTTCTTGAGTGTTGCTGGTCCGCAGTTCGCGAGCACCTACCATCGCAAGAAAATGCACGGCAGTTCGGTGCCGAACGAGTACTCTCTTCTCGCTTGGCAGGCGCGGATTCTGGAGCGCGCCCGAGACGTCGTAACGACCCGGGACCCGCCCGAGTTTATTCCAGATGATAGGTGGATAGCCGACTTGGTAGCACTCACGCGCCGCAAGGATGGCCCTATGCGTGCGCAGGCTCTCCTTCTGACCAAGGGCATCATTCTGGTTACGGAAAGACATCTTTCGGGCACGTACCTTGATGGCGGTGCCATGTTGGACCGGGATGGCCGCCCCATTATCGGTCTAACACTGCGGTTCGATCGCCTCGACAACTTTTGGTTCGTACTGATGCACGAATTGGGGCACGTATTCCTGCACCTCATGGAGGGGTTGCGATACGATTTCTTCGACGAGGAGGAAACCTCGGGGGAAGACAAGGTTGAGCGCGAGGCCGATAGCTTCGCGCTCGAGAACCTCATTCCGGAAGACAAATGGGACGAATGCCTCTCGCGCTTCGCGCTATCGGAGGAGGCTGTGCAGATTGACGCGAAGAACCTCGGCATCGACGCAAGCATCATTGCTGGACGCATTCGCAAGGAACGGAGCGACTACACGATTCTGACGGGCCTGATTGGCCAGGGTCAGGTTGCATCGCAGTTTGAGGATGTTGGTGATGAACTTGTCTGAGGATATCTACGTTCCTGCGCTGAGGTGGCGTCAGGGGGAGTATCAGGCCCTCTGGCGCCTATCCCCCGCTGTCAAAGATCAAGTGATGCCGCTTATCACCATCCCTCCTGTCGAGTTTGACTTCGAACTATGGCAACCGAAGAAGTCCATTCACGAACACGTTCATCCATTCCTTGCGCGTTTTGATGCGAAATGGGGCAAGCGACCGGCATGGATCGCGCTCGATCCCACAGTTGCGGAGGGACAGATGGATGATGGCTCGCATGTATTCAACTACGTGCTCGACGGGCTTCGACCCAATGGGGGCACCGCAATACCTGCGCTTCCGTTGGAAGTCGACACCGATACCATGAATGCCGCAGCGCGTGCGACGAGCGCGGACAGCCAGGGTGCAGCTGTGCTCCTTCGCCTCGAAGACCTGATGGCAGGAAACCCGCGCAAGGCGATCGTGAACTTTGCCGCCAGTCTCGGCATAGGGCTCGACGAGTTGGACGTCATAGTCGACCTCCGCGCGCGCAATTTTGAGCCTTACAAGATCTTCGCGACGGCCCTCACAGCCGCCTTGAAGCGTCTCGGCAATCTCTATGAAGTTCGTAATCTGGTCCTATTAGGAACGGCGATTCCGGAATCCTTTGCGGAGCTTGCCAAGGGGTCGGACGAGATTCCACGTCATGACTGGCTGTTTTTCAAAGAGCTGATTTTGGCCATGCCGTCTGGAATGCGGCGGCCGATTTATGGCGATCACACGATCGTACATCCTGAGTTTACGGCAATGGACATGCGAAAAATAAAGGCCGCAGGCAAGATCGTGTACACGACGCCGACTACATGGGCGACGCGAAAAGGCGGCGCGTTCCGCGACAACCCTTCTCAGATGCACTCCCACTGCGAGCAGATCATCAAAGACCCCGCCTTTGCATTTCGAGGACCGGGCTTCTCGTACGGTGACAAATACATTGCGGACTGCGCTGTTATGTCTGAGAGCCCCAGCAATCTTTCGCGCTGGAAAGACGTCGGCATAAATCATCACATCACGACGGTCGCGGATGACCTCGCCAACTTGTTCGGGACGCCATAGCTGCCTTAATGGCCGGTGCCAACTCGCGGACGGGAACTTCCTCGGCGAGCATGCGATAAAGTTGCTTGCGGGGCTCCTTTAACTCTGCGTTTGAGGCACCGCGAAGTCGTAAAAGTTCTTGCGCTTCCGGATGCCAGAGCAGATGCGCCAGCATGAACGGATCGAGTTCTGGGTTCACACGTGCGCGACGAAGGTTCGTGAGGGTGATTCCTCCACGAGGCCCTTGCACGATCTCTGTCAGACCACACCAGCCTGGCGCGATAGCTGTAGCTGCTTCAAGATGGCGTGATGCAACAACAAGCGTCAGCTTTTGCAGCGCGTTCGAATAAATCTCAAGCTGATGCGGAAGGCGATCCAGCGTGTCACGGGCACTCTTTATCTCGTAGCCATGCAGGTGGCCGTTGAAGACTGCAAGATCGACACGCACTCTGGCGTGTACGAGGCCCAACTCGTCGATTACAAGAACATCGTCCCGATCATGGTAGTGGCGCAAGTAGCGATTTTTCAGCGCGATCCGGACTTCCAGTTCACCATTTGATCGCCTGCCAGTCATTCCATTCCGCCCCCAAGCTGGACCAGTCCAGCCCTCGAAAGATTTCGCGGACCTTCGCATCTTTTGGGACGGAATCCCATAATCATCTGCTCGAAGCAAGATTCCCGCTATCTTTTCTTGCGTCGCGGCCGTTCGAGTTCGAAGCATCCAACAACGAAGCGCCCTATCAGGTGAGCCGGGGGTGACCCCGGCCCAAAAAGCTTTAGCCCTCGTATTCTGGCTGCTGTTCCAGTGCTTCTTGTGAGCTGTCAATATACACCTTTAAATCACCACCATCGCCCGTACGCACGATTTGCAGTTCATCAAAGGTCACTGCAACGGGTCGCTCGCCCATCCCCAGAAATCCACCTACGTCGATAACGACACGGTCCATAGTACCGTCATCGCTAAGCAGCACCTCGCTGATCTCACCTACATCTTCATCTTTGGGGCCGTACACACGTGCACCGGTCAGATCTTCGGCGGTCAAATTGTCAATTGTTGCGGTGATGTAACCGTCACGCTCGACCGATGGCGGCGTCAACATTGGCCGATCGGCTATCGTCTCCATCGGAGCGGCGGCGTCGGTTTTTACGACGGCATCTGTTCGTCGTTGATACTGGTACTCCGGCGCTTCCTCTACGCCAGCCACGCTTGCATTCACCACGAGGAAAAAGTCGTCGGTTTCGCCGTCTTCTCGTACAAACTTGAGTTGCGACATATCGATAGCGACATCCTTCTCGCCAATCCCAACAAAACCTCCAACGCTAACGATCACTGACTGCACAGTGCCATCGCGAGTCAGCACGATTTCATTGATCTCGCCAATGTCATCCCACTCGTTTTCGCCGTCCGCAGCAATGGTGGTTTCGTTGTTAATGTCCGCTTCGGTTGCGTAGACACGCATCCCGATCAGCTCTGAAGCATTCAAATTCGTGTGTTCGTCAAATGTCATATCCGAGAATGCTGCTGTATGCCCGTCAGCATATGCGGCTGTCCCGAGGACCAGTGCCGTAGCAGCAGTTGCTAGAAAATGTTTCATATCGTCACTCCTTTCAATTGTACGCCGTACTTGCTCGGCGCCATCTAGCCAATAATGTTACGCGTGCAGTTCTTTCATCGCCGAGGCGCATTCCTGCTTGCACTTATTTTCGTTTTTCGCGGATCTTGCCTGATCAGCGGCCTGATAATGCTTTTTCGCGGATTGTTTTTTTGGACCATACTGTGCTTTGTTGATCGCTTCCTTCGTCGATTTCATCAATGTATCCATCGTGTCGGCTTGGTTGGTGCCCATTGAAATATTACCGTCGTTACGGCACACGCCGCCAAGCGAGGACACCCACCGCCATTCTGTGATGTAAGCGTACAGAATAGCGGAGGATTTGTTTTGCAGCCTAGGAACAGGGACTGGTCATCAACGATTCGACAACCTTGCAGAACTTTATCCGTTGCCTCGACGCAGCAAACTGATGCAGGTTATGACGACGGCGGCAGACCTAACAAATATTTGAGCCACGGCAAGGCAATCACCGCACCAGCCCCACCGAACCTATCAGTTCCACATTGAGGTCTTTTGCGGTGTACCCAACGCGGAAGATCGGAATGCGCCCGCTACTGGAAAGAACTCTGACGCTGGGCAAACACAAAATTCTTCAGAATTCCACGGACGGTCTTATACTGTGGCAGTCCAGACCCCATAGCGCCCCTGCCCTGTCACTTCTCGGATCAGGCCGCGTTCGGCGAGGGTGTCGAGGTTGCGCTGCACGGCGGCACGGGACGCACCGGTTTGAGCCTCTGCCAGCGGCGCAGAAACCATCGGCCAGGCGGCGAATACCTCGACTAGGGCCCGCGCGGTGCGCCCCGTCAGAAGAGTTATGCCCAGAAGTTGGTGACGGCGTGATCAGGCGGCAGCTTGAAGTTGCTTGACCCCGTCCTTGAACTCAACCCCCCTGAATGACCTCGGGCAGACGGTTTCCCGTCGCAGCGGAATACCGTGTGCCTGCTGTCGGAGCGTGACAAGGACTCGCCGCGCACGGAGCGGGGAACGCAGGAACGTGCACCTTCGCGTGACCACGACCCGAAAGCGGTTTCAACCGGCCGGGCAAGTCACAAGATGTAACCGGCAACAGGAAGGGCACGACATGGCTGTGGAATTCCGAAGCGAGCTAGCCGAGGCGGGCGAGGATTTCCCGCATTTCTGGGAACATTGTGTCGGCAGCGGTCATGCCGCGCTGGCGCTACGGGCCGACTGGCAGGCGCAGATGCGGCGTGCGCATGACGAACTG
>JBBKXP010000105.1:0-6354 GCA_037969545.1 Paracoccaceae bacterium
ACATCCCCGGACGGATTGGGCGAATGTTGTCGGGCAGGGCGGATGTGCGGGCGGCGGTGCGGGCTGCGCGGCCACCGGCGCGTGCCGGACGGTTGGGTTGCATCGGAGTCGGCAAGGACAGGTCGTCACTGGTGTCTGACATCGGGCGGGCTTTCTGTGAATGGAACAGGACGTTGGGCGGTCAGACCGCGACCGGCCGACCCCGCGCCGCACGCCCGCGCCGCGCCCCGATGGTGCGCAGGACGATCTGAAGCTGCCAGCAGTCCGAGGCCATGACGTTTCCCGCTTGTTCGCAGCTACTTGGGCTGAATTCCGGCCGCTGGGTCTTGTCGGATTGCGACGAGAGGTCGCTTTTGGACCTTCCCGGATAAGAGAATTTTGGCCGGATGACCGATCAGACATCAGCAACACTTGGCCGAAGCAGGATGCCGGCCGCGACGGTTGCCAAAAATTGCCATCGGTGGACCGCCGAATGGCAATTCCTTGCCATTACGCGCGGATTTCACGCGGCAAAATTGAAACCGGACCAGATAGTCCCTTTCTGTGGCTCCCAAAGCACTCATCACACGGAGATCAACGATGAAATAGATTCTTGCCGTTTCCGGCTTTGCGATCTTTCTGGCAACTGGTTCAGCGCAGGCTGGCAGTCTGTCGGATCCGATTGTCGAACCTGCCCCCGTCCCCGTTTTTGTGGCGCCACCGCCATCGGGCGCCGACTGGACCGGCTTTTATGCTGGTGGGCAGCTAGGTTATGCAAACGTCAGTACCCCAGCCTTTGGCGCCGATGCAGATGGCCTGACCTACGGGGTCCACGCCGGCTATCTTTACGACTTTGGGACACTCGTCGTGGGTGGCGAGGTCGAATATGACCGCGCGGACGACATCAGCGAACCGGCCAGCGGCATCGCACTGGATAGCGTCACCCGGCTGAAATTGCGTGCCGGGTACGACGCTGGGGCCTGGCAACCCTATGCGGTGATCGGCGCCGCGCGGGCAGAAACCTCTGGCGCCCTTGTAACCGACGACGACGGCGCCTTTGCCGGGCTTGGCCTGGACTATGCGCTTTCAGACCGGATGCGCGTCGGTGCCGAAGTGTTGCAACATCAATTCAAGGATTATGGCGGCAGCGGCACCGATATTGACGCGACCACGCTGAACGCCCGTGTCTCGTTTCAGTTCTAGGACCGGAAACGCCCCGTCAAACGTTAGGTCACGCCAACAAGGCGTCCACCTTTGCGCCGCTGATCCCGTTTCCCAGCGGCGCAAAGGAACCCGCGCCGAACATCGCCAGCGCCGCGTCGTGAATCGCGCGATGTGTCACTCGCGCCAATGCGGAACCAAGTGACAGTCGCGCTGCTCCGGCAGCGGCAAAATCGGCAAGGGTTTGTGCCGTGTAGGGTCCGGCGACCAGCACGTTGACAGGTTTGGAAACCTCGCGGCAAATCCGCGCGACATCGGCCATGCTGGCAGGCAGCGGCGCGTAGAGGCAATCGGCACCGGCCTCGGCAAAACCGTGCAGTCGGGCCAATGCCTCTTCCAGATCGTAGGTGTTCAGCATCAGCCCGTCGGCGCGCGCAGTCAGCACGAAATCGCCGCTTAGGCCGCGCGCCGCCGCAGCAGCGGCGCGTATGCGTTCAATCGCCAGTGCACGTTCATATGGCGCGTCGGTTGGCAGCAAGGTATCCTCGATACAGATCCCGGCCAGCCCGACTTCGGCGGCCAGCCGAACGGTTTCCGCACAGGTGTCGGGATCGTCGCCAAAACCGTTTTCAAAGTCTCCCTGCACCGGGACGTCAACCGCGGCGACAAGGTCCTGGGCATGTGCCAGCGACTCGTCCCGCGTCACCGTTCCACCATCAGCGCGGCCAAGCGTGAAGGCATGTGCGGCGGACGAAGTGGCGACCGCCTGTGCCCCGAGCCCGACAAGCATCTTGGCAGACCCGATATCCCAAACATTGGCCAGAATGAATGGCCTGCCTGGTACATGCAGGGCGCGGAAAGTTTCGGCGTGGGTCATCGGCAGCTCCTTTTCAGTTGCCCGATGCTAGCAGGCCGACGGGCCGAAACCGATCCGAAACCGCGCCTTTAGTTCGCTTTCGTTCGAATGCTGCCGGTAACTTGCGCGGCGGCGAAGGCCAGCACCCGGCTGATTGCCGCGACATAGTCGGCATCGGCAATCGTCATTGCAATGCGGATATGCCCCGCCGCCGATTGACCAAAGCTCTCGCCGGGCATAACGGCGATATGTTCGGCGTCAAGCAGCGCATTGGCAAAGTCATTCCCGGTCATCCCGGTCGCCCGGATATCAAACATCGCATACATCGCCCCCTGCGGCGGCGACGTGCGTACCACGTTCTGTTTTGCCACAAGGTCGAGTGTCAGTTGGCGCCGGCGGGCAAATGGTGCGGCCACCTCCGCTTCGAGCGACGGTCCCTGTTGCAACGCGAACAGGGCGGCATCCTGTACGAATCCGGCGACGCCGTATGTTGTACTTGTGGCCAGATCGATCAGGCTGCTGATGACGGGCGCATCGGCGCAGATCCAGCCGATCCGGCTGCCTGTCATCGCATGACTTTTCGACATTGACCCGACGACGAGCGTGCGTTCGGCCATGCCGGGCAGACTGCGCGGGCTGATATGGGCGCCATCCCAGACTTGCGTTTCATAAACCTCATCCGAGATCAGCCAAAGGTCGTGATCGGTGCAGACCTGCGCGATTCCGTCCAGCGTGGCCCGGGAATAGACCGCACCGGTCGGATTGTTGGGGCTGTTGATCAGCAGCGATTTCGCACCTTTGGCATGTGCATCCAACGCCTGCGCCTGTGGTTGAAAACCATGCGCGGGGCTGGCGGCGACCGGCACCGGTATGGCGTTCGCACCGCGGATCACCCCGGGATAGGTGGCGTAATAGGGGTCGATGAACATTGCCCTGTCGCCTGGGTCGGTCACTGCCAGGTGGGTAGCGAAAAGTCCGGCCTGACCGCCCGGCGTGATGATGATGTTGTCGGGACCGGTGGCGATGCCCGACTGACTGGCAATCCGTTCGGCGACGGCGGCCCGCAGCGCCGCAATGCCCGGCACGATCGCATAGCCGGTATGGCCGCCCTTTGCAGCACGGTCCATTGCGGCAAGGATATCGGGACGTGTGCGAATATCATGTTCGCCGATGGTCAGTTCGATGACAGGAATTCCCGACGCCTTCATCTGGCGGGCGCGATAGAACACGTCCCAGCCGTCTGATCCGCCGCCGGTGATATGAGTGATGCGATGCGATTGTTTCATTTGCCGCAGGGGAATACCGACAAGCCGGATTTGTCAATCGGCGATCAGCTTGCGGGGCCCGGGACCGTCCTTGGCCATGATGTCGGCGGGATTATGCAGTCGGCACGATTTCAGGCTGAGACAGCCGCAGCCGATGCACCCGTCCAACCGGTCACGCAGGCGTTCAAGCGTTGCGATGCGGGCATCGATCTGCCCCCGGAAATTGCGCGAAATGCGGCTCCAGTCGGCCTTGGTCGGGGCCTTGTGAGCGGGCAGATGGGCCATGTGTGCGGCCACATCGGCCAGCGAAAAGCCCATGCCGGTGGCCGCCATGACGAATGACAGCCGCCGGATGTCGGCCCGCCCGTAACGGCGATGTCCGCCTGCATTGCGTAACGGCTGGACGATCCCGTGGGTTTCGTAGAACCGGATTGCCGACACTGCAAGGCCGGTGCGGGCAGCCAGATCGCCGATACTGAGGTCTGCCATGAAAAATCTCTTGATCTCAAGTGTACTTGAGGAATTAGACATGATTCCAGAGCAAGAAACCAGAGGAGACTTTAACATGACGAATCCACGCTACTGCGCCGCTCCGGACGTGATCGCCACATTGGCACGCGACGGTATTGGCTGGGGCCACGATCTGGACTGCGGTTGTTTCAGCCCTGAACCGCCACGAATGCAGCCGGGGCTTTTGTATCGCCTGTCCCGGTTGTTCACCCGGAGGGTTCCGTGATGGCCCGCTTGGAACATGTAAACGTGACTGTCGCTGACCCGAAGGCCACGGCGGCGATGCTGGCGGACCTGTTCGGCTGGCGGACCAGGTGGGAGGGTTCGGCGATCAACGGCGGTTTCACGGTCCATGTCGGCGGCGACGACAATTACGTCGCCGTCTACACCGGACCGAATGGCGGCGAAGGACAGCGCCCTGCCGATGACAGCTATTTGCAACGAGGCGGGCTGAATCACATCGGCGTTGTCGTCGACGATCTGGACACCACCGAGACCAGGGTAAAGGCGCGGGGCTATGAGACGTACGCGCATGCCGACTATGAACCGGGCCGGCGGTTTTATTTCAACGACGAGAACGGGGTCGAGATTGAAGTGGTCAGTTATGCCTGATCACGGCTGTCGATTGGGTCGGTCAGGATGCAGCCGCCGCAGCGGGAGCGGTGGTTGCGACCAAAAGAAAGCGCCTCAGGTTCGATTCCAAAGTCTTTTTGCATGAGAAGGGCAGAGCGCCCGATCTGGGACTTTACGCCGATCTTGCAGGGCGTGTTTGAAAGCCAGGCGGCGAGGGCGCCAGTGACGTTGGGTAGGGGCACTGCCTGCGGCCTCCCCGGAATATTTTTGGCAAGATGATACCGGCAAGGGGGATTTGTTCGGGTCACTGTCGGGCTTGGCGGTTCAGTCGAAGGGTGCCAGCGCCGCCTGCACCTTTTTCGTCAGGCCGCTGCGGACGATCCGGTAGGAGGTCTTTAGCCGGTGGTGCAATTCGTCGTCGGGGCAATCCTCGAGCAAATGAATCCACGAGCGGTGGAAATAGGCGGCCTTGCTGCCGACGCCCGCGTCGATCAGCATCTGCGCCGTCTCGACGCTGTCGGTCTTGACCGAAACGCCGGTCTGGATCGCCCCGACCGAGGCGAACATCTTGCCGCCGACCTTCCACGCGTCATGGCCGCCGCCCCACGGATCGGAGACCTCGGCGCCGGGAAAGGTGGCGCAAATGGCATTGACGCGGGCGCGGGACATGGGCGTAGTCTGACGCAGGTTGGTGAAAGGGGCAAGATGGATGCGTGGGTCGCCCTGTTGCGGGGCATCAATGTCGGCGGGCACAACAAGGTGCCGATGGCTGATTTGCGGGCCTTATTCGAGGGGCTGGGCTGGGCCGATGTGCGAAGCCATATCGCCAGCGGCAATCTGGTGTTTCGCGCCGGTGGCAAGGCGGATGCGCTGGCCACGGTGCTGCACGACGCCATTCTGGACAAGATGGCTGTAGATTGCGCGGTGATGGTGCTGTCCGGCGGTGCGCTGCGGGCGGCGCTTGCCGATTGCCCTTTCGATCCCGTGGCGGGCAAGCATGTCCATGCGATATTCTGCTGGGCCGATCCGGTGGTCGATCCCGATGCGCTGGCGCGGTTCCGGGCCGAAAGCGAGGAGTTAACTGTCAGGGGACGGGTGGTCTGGCTGCACGCGCCCGACGGAATTGGCCGGTCCAAGCTGGTCGAGAAGCTGGGCAAGGTCGTCACCGGCACCGGGACGACGGCCCGCAACCTCAATACTGTGCGGACGCTTGTGGAAATGCTGGACGGACCCTGAACCGGATGCTAAGTAGTCGCGCATGACGAGCAACTGCACCAACATTTGCTGCATTATCCCCTGCTGACACCTGTCGCGGGCCGCTCTTTCACGTTTCACCAGAACCTTGAAGTTGCTAAGCCCGCGGGCACCCCCCGTGTGAGGCCGCATGACCACGATCCGACTGCATAACAGCAAGACCCGCCGCAAGGAGGTGTTCACCCCCTTGGATGCGCAGAACGTGCGCATGTATGTCTGTGGGCCGACCGTCTATGACCGCGCCCATCTGGGCAATGCGCGGCCTGTGCTGGTGTTCGATGTGCTGTTCCGGTTGCTGCGCCATGTCTATGGCGACGACCATGTGACCTATGGGCGCAATTTGACCGACGTGGACGACAAGATCAACGCGCGGGCCGCCGCGACCGGGCGGTCGATTGGTGAGATCACCGACGAGACGATCGGCTGGTATCACGTCGACATGGATGCCTTGGGGGCCTTGCGACCGACGATGGAGCCGCGGGCGACCGAGTGGATCGGGGCGATGAAGGACATGATTGCGGAACTGATCGCGGCTGGCCATGCCTATGTCGCCGAGGGGCATGTGCTGTTCGCGGTCGAATCCTATGCGTCCTATGGTGCGCTGTCGGGCCGGTCGATCGACGACATGATCGCGGGGGCAAGGGTCGAGGTCGCGCCCTACAAGCGCAACCCGATGGATTTCGTGCTGTGGAAGCCGTCGGACGATGCCACGCCGGGATGGGAGTCGGACTGGGGCCGGGGGCGGCCGGGCTGGCA
>JBBKXP010000106.1:0-2753 GCA_037969545.1 Paracoccaceae bacterium
ATAGCGGGAGGAACGGGACAATGATACTGGACGATCAGACCATCGGGCTCGTCGGAGGAACCGGCATGCTCGGGAAATCCATTGCAGGTGCGATCCTCGAACAGCACGTCATTCCGCCCGAACGGCTGTGGATCTCGAACAGACGCGGAGCAGGGGACGCCTTTGCTGACCATGCCGGCGTGCATGTGACCACGAGCAATCAGGAGTTGGCTGATGCGTGCGATATCATCATTTTGTCCGTGCCTCCGGCGTCAGTGGCAAGCACCTTGATCGATGCGTCGGACAAACTCATAATCTCGGTGATGGCAGGTGTCTCGTTAGATCAACTCGCAAAGATCACCTGGGCAGACCGGATCGTTCGAGCCATGAGCAGCCCCGCGGCTCGGATGGGCCTCGCGTTTTCGCCTTGGTGCGCCACCGCCGAAGTGACGGCAAATGATCGCGTATGCATATCGTCGATCTTCGAAGCCTGTGGTCTTTCGGATGAAGTAGAGTGCGAAGAGCACATCGAGTGCTTCACGGCAATGACCGGTCCTGTGCCCGGTTTCGTCGCATTCTACGCCAAGGCAATGGTGGACTATGCCATCGGGAAGGGTCTTCCTCCGGAGATCGCCGATCGCGCCATTCGGCAACTGTTTCTGGGCGCGGGAACAGTGATGTCGTCCAGCTCAATGACCCCTGCCGAGCATGTCGAGCAGATGATCGACTATGCCGGAACGACAGCTGCCGGGTTGGAAGCGATGGAGCGTTCGACGATCGCATTAGACATCGCGAAAGGCCTCGATGCTGCTGTCGCAAGAACGCGCTCCATTGCCTGAATAGACGACTTACTTGTTCACACGCGCTACCGAAGATGTCCTCGTCCCTTGACTTTGGATCCCACCATATGCTGCGGGCAAGGGCGAATGACTGGCTCGCTAAAGTCGCCCGCATCATCAAGGCAGGTTGCGAATATCGGGTATGGTTGCACCGCAGCATCTTGAGTAGGTCTTTGAGGTCGGCTCTGGGCCGTCCAGGTCGATAGGCAGTCTGCGATCACCAGGACACGCCCATCGCAAGACTGATTTGAACCCAAGGCTGTGGCGCAATGGAGGCAATGTCTTTTCAGGTCGTCTGTTGACAAAAAGTGCGAGCTTTGGAGAGCCTATTCTACCTGATAGGCGACCAACGTGTTGCTAAGCATCATCGGCACGATCAGCAGGGACTGATCGGGAATGTATTCGAGGTCAGCGCTGCCCATGTCGAGGTCGAGAAGCATCTGTTTGGTCCCATCATCAACGATGCGATAGACCGCCCCGGCGATCCAGTCCGACACAATCCAATTGCCGTTGCCGTCCGGTTCCAGTCCATCAAGGTTGCCAACGGGATCGCCCGACCCCAGCGGCGCGACGCTGCCGGTTTCGACATCAACGGTTATGAGATGTCCACCGGTCTTCGTGGTGAAATCTTCCTGCAAGTCGAGGCCCCATGGTGCAACGAGCAGTTCGCCATCGCGCATGGTGAGACCGTTGGGATGCTGCAGTGCATCGCCTTCCGCAAGCACCGAGAGAACACCGTCAGTCAAAACATGGATCTTATCGGCGATCATGTCCGAGATATAGACACGACCCGCTGCATCGATCGCGGTATCGTTGAGAAATATCGCGTCCTCCGCAGTCCATGTCCCGGAAATTTCACCTGTTTCGATGTTTATAGCGACAAGCCGATCGATATCGCTAACGTAAAGTGTGACTCCATCGCTTGTCAGCCCCTTGGGTGCGTCGAGCCCGGTGACCCATTTCGCCTCCAGCATCTCTCCATCAAGGCTAACGCGCGAGATGTATCCGTTGCCGTCCTTGGCTAATGGCTCGCCGTTGATGTTGTAGACGTAGAGAATGTTGCGCGCCTCGTCAAAATACGCGCTCTCGGGTGCCTCGAGTCCTTCGAGTGTCCAGACGACGTCCTGAGCAGACGCGACCGAACCAATAAGAAGTCCTGCGGCGATGGCTGTTGCTGTTGCTGTTGCTGTTGAAAAAACCTTCATGATAATCCTCCCTGAAGTTCCGTCATCATAGCAGGTTTCAGGGCAACTTACCTTGCGTCATTTTTTGCCATCTGACCCGGGTGGACTGTTCAAGTTGGCACTCAACGCGCCATTTAAAGACCCTCTGTATGCTGACGGAATTGTCGGACGTCGCTGGCCGAGATGAGCTCTAGTTTATCCGCAGAACCGCGACGAGCCCATCATGGGGGTCGCTGTATCTCGTCATCTTCATCTAAATCTCCTCATCAATTTTGCCGAGAAAAATCTACTTATGCTGCCCCTTACTTTCGGGGGGATTACCACTGTTGACCTGGGAAATTGCGCAAACTTCGCTGATGGGAACTTCCGACTGCTGGATTGGTTGTGCCTGAGCAAAGGTTGCCGCCGTCGGATAACTTGCTGTTCGCTGTCTTTTAGCGCGGCAGGATAGTTGAGGTCAGTAACAAGGGCGCAAACGGATGCGTCAAAATGGATTTGTTCGGAAGGACTGAAAATGCAAAAGAAATCTGCTCGCACGACGACCGCCCTCGTGGCGACGATGTCGATGTTATTGCCGCAGGGCGTCTGGATCGCCCCGGCGCAAGCACAGGAAAGCGTCCTGTTGTGTCTTGATCTAACCCAGCCGCCGTGTCCCGAGGGTCAGCCGAGTGAAGGGACACCAACGGATCCAACCGCTGCGCAAGCGCAAGTTGACGCAGATGCGGCAGCCCAAGGGCAAGCCGAAGCGGAT
>JBBKXP010000107.1:0-14097 GCA_037969545.1 Paracoccaceae bacterium
TAAATCTGGGCCTCCCATTTTGGCCTCGCGCGGGTCTGGTCGATATCTTCGATGCGAAGCAGGAATGTCCCGTTCTGTGCCATCGCCATGTCGTGCGCCAGCATGGCCGAATAGGCATGGCCCAGATGCAGCGGTCCGGTTGGCGACGGCGCAAAACGGGTGATCACGCTTTACGCAGGATGATGACGTCCGACCCCATGCCCTTTTCCGGCAGGTGCGGGCCATGCTTGAGGAATACCTTGTTGACGCTGCCGCCGGCGATCAGCGCGGCCAGATGCGAGGTAAAGGCCGGGTCGGCGAGGGTCGGATCGTTGTAGGAAAACGCGAGGTGTCCATCTGGACCAAGGGCCGTGATCAACAGATCGAGTGTCTCCGGCGGCGCGGCACCCAGGCTGACGACGCCACACGCGAGAATCGCGTCGTAAGTTCCTGCTTTTACGTCAAGAACGCGAGGCTGCGACCGCCAAATACGGCGGTAGATTTTCTGACCCTCGGACAGCGCCAGCATTTCGGCAGAGATATCTGTTCCGTCGACAGTTGTGAACCCGGCGGCCTGCAGCGCCTTGCCTGACAAACCTGTGCCACAGCCAAAATCGAGTACGGGTGCAGTGGTGTCGACAAAACCGGTCAGTGCCGTCGCGGCCCGCATCGGCGTGGCATAGCCCGAGGCGAGCACGTCGGCGTCATAATCCTTGGCCCAGTCCGCATAGATCGCCATCGTCTCGGTGACGCTGCGCGGCTTCCATAATTTGGTGTTCATCCTCTCGCTGGCCATGGGCTCAGGTTAGCGCAGCGGCACGGTCAGCGTCCAGTGACGTCGCGGTCAGCCATGCCTGCCAATCGGCCTTGGCGCGATCAGTGTAGGCCTTGTAGCGATCCTTGCGACCCCGACGCCCTCCCTTGACCCCGTCGAGCGGCGGGAACAGGCCAAAATTGACATTCATCGGCTGAAACGTCTTGGCGTCGGCGCCGCCGGTGATGTGATAAATCAGCGCGCCCATCGCCGTGGACGGCGGCACTGGGGGCAGGCTACGCCGGGTGATTTCGGCCAAGGCAAAGCGAGCCGCAAGCAGACCCATCGCGGCGCTTTCGACGTAGCCTTCGACACCGGTGATCTGCCCGGCAAAGCGGATGTTGGGCCGCGTGCGCAGGCGCATCTGCGCGTCAAGCAGGGTTGGCGAGTTGATGAAAGTGTTGCGATGAATCCCGCCAAAACGCGCAAATTCCGCGCCCTTCAGGCCCGGAATCGTTCTGAAAACAGCGGCTTGAGCGCCATACTTCATCTTCGTCTGAAACCCGACGATATTGTAAAGCGTTCCAAATGCGTTGTCGCGGCGCAGTTGCACGACTGCATAGGGTTTGTTGGTTGGATCATGGGCGTTGGTCAGGCCGACGGGTTTCATCGGGCCAAAGCGCAAGGTTTCACGGCCGCGTTCCGCCATCACCTCGATCGGCAGTCAGCCGTCGAAATAGCCGGCCGTTTCGCCATCGTGAAATTCGGTCTTGTCAGCGGCCAGCAGCGCGTCGATGAACGCCTCGTACGTGGGTTTGTCCATGGGACAATTCAGATAGGCGGTTTGTTCGGCCTCGGTTTCGCCTTTGTCATAACGCGACTGCATCCATGCCACGTTCATGTCGACCGAGTCGAAATAGACGATGGGTGCAATGGCATCGAAAAACGCCAGCGCATCGGCCCCGGTTTCGGCGCGGATCGCCTCGCCCAAGCCAGCGGATGTCAGTGGCCCGGTGGCGATGATCCAATGACCACTTTCGGGCAGGGTGGTAATCTCTTCGTAGGAAACGGAAATCAGCGGATGAGCAACCAGCTTTGCGGTGACGCTTTCAGCGAACGGATCGCGGTCAACCGCCAGTGCGCCGCCTGCAGGCAGACGATGCCGGGCTGCCATCTGCATGATGATCCCGTCGGCTGCCCGCATCTCCCAATGCAGCAATCCGACCGCGTTCTGTTCGCTGTCGTCCGACCGGAACGAGTTGGAACAGACCATTTCGGCCAGATTGCCGGTCCGATGCGCAAAGGTGGCGACCCGGGGGCGCATTTCATGGATCACGACCCGCACGCCGGCGTTCGCAGCTTGCCAGGCCGCCTCGGACCCGGCCATACCGCCGCCGATGATGTGAAGGGTGTCTGTCATGGACGCCCCTCTAACTGATTTTGCCGTCTGCGGAAATCGCCAAATGCTGTCGATCCGCAGGGCCCGGTCAGAATCCTGGTGCGATGTCCAACAGGCTGCGGCTTTCGAACGTGGTGCCACGCTGGCTGCCCAAGGCGATTGTGGCGCCAAGGGTGACGAAAGTCTCATTTGCGGTACCAACGTCGATCGTGCCCACCTGGGCATAGATCGCCGGGCCGCCGTTGAACTGATACTGGGCACCGATCGCCGCGCGGGTCAGCGTATCACCGCCCAAATCGGCGCCCTTCAGCTCTCCGATGGCGGCGAAACTGTCGGTAAATCCATACTCGCCGCTAATTCCATAGGCGGTGCCAGACTCGGAGCCATCGTCGATGCGGCCAATGAAACCTTCCAGCTCGGCACCCATAAACTCGACGCCACCTTCAATGCCGATGTGATCGACGTCGCCACCGTCGAAATTGTCGCGCCCGATAAATGCACCCAGCGATGCGGTATCGCTCATGTGGTAGATCCCGTGCAGGGTGGCGTTCGAGACATTGTCGTCGCTGCTGTTCAGACCGAAATAGCCAAGGTCCAGCGCGACGTCGATGTTGCGGGTAATGCCGTATTCAATGGCACCGCTGTAGCTGGTATAGCCCAGATTGGTGTCCTCGGAAAAACCGAAGACCTCGATCCCCAGTTCCGCGCCGACAAAGCCTTGCGCGGCCAACGGGGTTGCGAAAATGACTGCCAATCCGGCAACCGCGATGGCTGTCTTGTGATTCATGCTGATGCCTCAACGCATATGTGACGGGGTCTTTGCCCCTTGCGTTAATGATAGCCGCCAAGACCCTTTTCGGCAACCGACAAATCCGGGTTGGAATTACGGCTGAATTTCGGGCGCTTCGAGATCGTCTTCGGCCTCGGCGATCCAGGCGACGCTGACCACAAACTCGCCCTTGGCAGTGCTGAACACCTTGACGCCACCGGCGCTGCGCGAACGGAACGAAATACCTTCCACAGGCACCCGGATCGACTGCCCGGCTGACGTGACCAGCATGATCTGGTCGCCCATGTCGACCGGGAAGGCGCTGACGATCGCACCACCGCGCATCGCCCGGTCCATCGCCGAAACCCCCATGCCGCCGCGACCGCGAACCGGATAATCGTGACTGGACGATAGTTTACCTGACCCCTTAGATGTGATTGTGAGCATCAGGTTTTCGGCCGCCGACATTTGCGCATAGCGTTCGGTGCTGATTGCGCCGGCAACCGCCTCGTCATCCTCATCCGTTTCGGCCTCGTCCGTCAGCCCGGCCATCGCCCGGCGCATCTTGAGGTATCCGGCGCGTTCTTCGGCGGTGGCGTCGAAATGCCGGATCACGGCCATCGACACGACCCGGTCGTCGCCTCTCAGCCTGATCCCCCGGACGCCGGTCGATTTGCGCCCTTTGAACACCCGCACGTCGGTCGTCGGGAACCGGATCGCGCGACCGGAATCCGTGACCAGCATGATATCGTCATCGCCCGAGCAGATTCGCGCGTTGACCAGTTTGACCCCATCGGGCAGGTCCATCGCGATCTTGCCGTTGCGCATGACGTTGGTGAAGTCTGACAGGGCGTTGCGGCGCACGTCGCCAGCCGTGGTGGCAAAGACGATCTGCAAATCGTCCCAATCCTTTTCGTCACGGTCAACCGGCATGATTGCGGCAATACTGACGCCCCCCGGGATCGGCAGGATGTTGACGATCGCCTTGCCCTTGGCGGTGCGGCTGCCTTGCGGCAGGCGCCAGGTTTTCAACTTGTAAACCATCCCGTCAGTGGTGAAGAACAACAGTTGTGTGTGAGTATTGGCGACGAATAGGGTGGTGACTGCGTCCTCTTCCTTGGTCGCCATCGACCCGACACCCTTGCCGCCGCGCCGCTGCGCGCGGAAATCGGCAAGTGCCGTGCGTTTGATGTAACCGCCTTGGGTGACCGTCACGACCATCTCTTCGCGTTCGATCAGGTCTTCGTCTTCCATGTCGCCCGACCAGTCGACGATTTCGGTGCGGCGCGGGACGGCGACCAGGTCGCGCACCTCGCGCAACTCGTCCGAAATGATCCCCATGATCCGCTCGCGGCTACCCAGAATTACCAGATATTCCTTGATCTTGCCGGCCAGTTCCCGCAATTCGTCAGTCACTTCCTTGACACCGATCTGGGTCAGCCGCTGCAGGCGCAGTTCAAGGATCGCGCGGGCCTGTGCGTCGGACAGGTTGTAGGTGCCGTCCGGGTTGGCTGTATGGGTCGGGTCGTCGATCAACTTGATGTATTCAAGGATCGGTTGGGCGGGCCATCGCCGTGTCATCAGCTTGTCGCGGGCCTCGGCGGCGTCGGCGGATTGACGGATGGTGGCGACGATCTCGTCGATGTTGGTGACGGCGACAGCCAGACCGCAGAGGATATGGCTGCGTTCGCGGGCCTTTTTCAGTTCGAACGCGGTGCGCCGGGCGACCACATCCTCGCGGAAATCGATGAACGAGGTCAGGAACCGGCGCAGGGTCAGGGTTTCGGGTCGGCCGCCGTTCAATGCCAGCATGTTGCAGCCGAAATATGTCTGCATTGGGGTGAACCGGAACAGTTGGTTCAGCACCACCTCGGCGGTCGCGTCGCGCTTGAGTTCGACAACCACGCGGACACCATCACGGTCGGACTCGTCCTGCACGTGACTGATGCCTTCGATGCGCTTTTCGCGGGCGGCCTCGGCAATCTTGTCGATCATCACCATCTTGTTCACCTGATAGGGGATCTGGTCGATGATGATAGCCCAGCGGTCCTTGCGGATCTCCTCGATATGGGTCTTGGACCGGATGATCACCGATCCGCGCCCTTCGAGGTAAGCTTTACGCGCCCCGGACCGGCCCAGCATGATCCCGCCGGTGGGAAAATCGGGGCCGGGGATGAATGCGATCAGGTCTTCGCTGGTCAGGTCGGGATTTTCCACCAGTGCCAAGGTCGCGGCGATGACTTCGCCCAGATTGTGTGGCGGGATGTTGGTCGCCATGCCGACGGCGATGCCGCCCGCGCCATTGACCAGCATGTTCGGGAACCGCGCCGGGAGAACTGTCGGCTCGCGGTCCTTGCCGTCGTAATTGTCTTGAAAATCAACTGTTTCTTTGTCGATGTCGTCAAGCAGATAGCCCGCGACCTTTTTCATGCGGACTTCGGTGTAGCGATAGGCGGCGGCCTTGTCGCCATCCATCGAGCCGAAATTGCCCTGGCCGTCCAGCAGGACCAGCGACATCGAAAAATCCTGCGCCATCCGCACCAGCGCGTCATAAATCGCAGAGTCGCCATGCGGGTGATATTTGCCCATCGTCTCGGCCACCGGGCGGGACGATTTTCGGTAGGGTTTGTCAAACGTGTTGTTGGTTTCGTGCATCGCATAAAGAATGCGGCGGTGTACAGGTTTCAGCCCGTCGCGCAGGTCGGGGATGGCCCGGCTAACGATCACCGACATCGCATAGTCAAGGTAGGACGTTTTCAACTCGTGTTCGATGGTCACGCCCGGGCCGCGATGAACGGGCTTTTCGTCTTTGCTTTCAGGGATTTCCGGGGTATCGCTCATCTTGTCCGCCTGTCTGTCGCACTGCCGCTATATCTTGTTGCCTTTGGTATAACAGACCCGCGATATTGGGTGCAATGGCATGTGGCCAAAAGGATTGGCAGCCAACGTTATGGATTGCCAACAAATTGTTTTTATTGACTTTTAATCATTCTGTGCTGGAATCCGTTGCAAGGGCTCGTAACCCGACGCGAGGCAGCAAAATGACAACGGACACCGAACTGATGCTCAAAGGCTATGGGCTGACCACGGCCGAGATGTTCTATCACATGCCCGATCATCCGCATGTTCTGAATACCTTTATCTGGCAGGATTACGATCTGGCACCGGATCACGACCGGCTTTTGGGCTTTATTGCCTATTGGCGCGACACCATCGAAGGGCCGTTGCATTCGGTCCGGTTCGTTCATCGTCGGCTGATCGGTCCGCGAGAGTGGCGCAATGTCGTTGGCGAATATCAGGTGCCGGGTGGTTTGCGGCTTCACTAGCGCGACGGCTGAATTGCAAGTCGATCAAATGTCACTATGTTTCGATCCAGTTCCAGCAGCATTTTCAGGAGGAAGCGATGCCGAGCGCATCCAAACCCAAAAACCCGACGATCCAGGATCTGGCCGATCAACTGGCCGCACTTCGCGTCGATCTGGCTGATCTGACCGAGATGAAGGGTGATGTTGGCAAGGCCAAGGCGCATCGGGCTGCCGATACTGCACATGCCAAGACCACCGAACTGCGCAGCGAAGCGGAGCGCCTTGCCATAAGGGCAGGCGAACGTGTGGACGAAGCGCTTGGGTTGGTACGCCAGCAGCCTGTGCAATCCCTGGCACTCGCCGCGGCCCTCGGATTTCTGGCCGGTTTGCTGACGGCGCGTCGTTAGGTGGGCCTTTTGATCGACATCCTGATGTCACGGATCGGGCGAGGTCTGCGGGTTGTCGGTGGCGGACTGCTGGCCGGTGTCTTTCTGGTGGCCGGATTCGGGTTTCTGACGGCCGCCGGATACATGGCGTTGGCTGCCGAATGGGGCGCGCCGTGGGCCGCAGCGGCGGTTGGTGCGGGTCTGTTGGTGCTAGGCGCACTTTTGTTGGCCGCGATGTCAGGTCGCCACCCCGAACCGCCACCCAAGGAAGTTACCGTAGCCGATCTGATCAGCGCCTTCATGACCGGCCTGAAGGCGGGTCGGTCCACAGACCGCAAGGATGACTAGACAGACCGCTGCAACATGCCGAACAGGTCGCGCGGGTCGTCGGGGTCGGCCAGCATGTCAAGTTCGGTGAAATAGGGCGTGCCGACGATTTTCTCGCGCACATAGCGCAGGGCGCTGAAATCCTCGATCGCAAAGCCGACAGAATCGAACAAGGTGATCTGTTGCGGGTCCGTCCGGCCTTTTGCTGTTCCGTTCATCACTTCCCACAGTTCAGTGACGGGATGATCAGCGTCCAATTGCTGAATTTCACCTTCGATCCGGGTCTGTTCGGGGTATTCGACAAAAATCGACGCCCGCAACAGGATATCGCGGTGCAGTTCGGTCTTGCCCGGACAATCGCCGCCAATGGCATTGATATGGACCCCGGCGCCAACCATGTTGTCCGTCAGGATCTGCTGGTTCTTCTTGTCGGCTGTCACCGTGGTGATGATCTGGGCCCCCTGGATGGCATCTTCGGGGGTTGTGCAGGCAATCACTCGCAGGCCTTTGCCCGCCAGATTGCGCGCCGCCTTGCCGGTCGCAGCCGGGTCAATGTCGTAAAGGCGCACGGTATCGGTACCGCAGATGGCCTTGAACGCCAGACATTGAAATTCGGACTGGGCGCCATTGCCGATCACGGCCATCGTGCTGGCACTGGCCGGCATCAGATGCTTGGCAGCTAGTGCCGACATTGCGGCCGTGCGCAGCGCCGTGAGCAGCGTCATTTCCGACAGCAGGACCGGATAACCGTTGTGCACATCTGCCAAAAGCCCAAAGGCGGTCACGGTTTGGCGGCCTTCCTTCATGTTCTTGGGGTGGCCGTTCACATATTTGAATCCGTAAAGGTCTCCATCCGAGGTCGGCATCAGCTCGATCACGCCGACATCGGAATGCGACGCGACGCGCGGTGTCTTGTCGAAATCGGACCAGCGCAGGAAATCCGCCTCGATCGCCGCAGCAAGATCGCGCAGCATGGATTCGACCCCGATGTGATGCACAAGTTGCATCATGTGCTGCACCGAGACGAAGGGCACGAGGGCCAGGCGGGACGGTGGCGTCATGCAAAACTCCGCGTCGGGCGGTCGAAGACCTTGCGTCCCAGCAGTGACGCGGTCAGGTCGACCATCAGGCTGGCGGTCTTGCCCCGATCGTCAAGGAACGGATTCAGCTCAACCAGATCGAGCGAACAGACCAGCCCGTAGTCGTTGAGCATTTCCATAACCAGATGGCCTTCGCGGACGGTCGCGCCGCCCGGCACCGTGGTGCCGACCGCTGGCGCGACAGATGGGTCGAGGAAATCGACATCGAGCGAGACATGAAGCAGGCCGTTGGCCGCTTCGACACGGTCGAGAAATTCGGCCAGCGGCGCGCGAATGCCAACCTCGTCGATCATCCGCATGTCGATCAGCGTCACGTCCAGATTCTCAAGCGCCGCGCGTTCGGCATTGTCGACCGATCGCAGGCCGATCATCGCGACGTTTTCAGTGGGGACAACCGCGGGCAGGGGCGGAAAATCCTCGAAACCGGCGCGGCCGGTCACGTAGGCCACGGGGGTGCCGTGCAGGTTGCCGCTGTCGGTCGTCGCCGGGGTGTGAAAATCGGAATGGGCATCGACCCAGAGGACATAAAGTGGGCGGTTGATGGATTGCGCGTGGGCGGCCATTCCGGCGACCGAGCCGAGAGACAGCGCATGATCGCCCCCCATGAAGATCGGCAGGCCCTTGACAGCTGCGTCTTGCGCGGCTCTGGCCAGCGTGTGGGTCCAGCCGACGTTTTCGGCCAGCGCGTGAACAAGCGGGTTCTTGGGCTCGCCAATTGTCACTTTGGCGGGGACCAGATTGCCGGTGTCGCTGACGGTGTGGCCCAGTCCGGTGATCGCCTGCGCCAGACCGGCGGTGCGATAGGCGTCAGGGCCCATGAGACAGCCGCGGCGGCGTTTGCCACAGTCCACGGGGGCGCCGATCAGGATGCAATGTTTTTGTGTCATGGCGCAACTATCAGTGTGAAACGGGATTGGCGCAAGCAAGCGAATTGTGCAAAAGGGAACCGGACTATGCAAATTGGACAGGTGCGATGGACGAACTGGATCAGGGGCTTTTGGCCGCGCTCAAGCGTGACGGACGGGCGTCGTTGTCGGAACTGGCGACAGATCTGGGCGTTACCCGGACCACTGTGCGGGCGCGGATGGCCAAACTGGTCAAGGCGGGCGAAGTTGTCGGGTTCACCGTGCTGACCCGCGCCGATGTGGCGCCCAGCCCGGTGCGCGGTTTGATGATGCTGGGGATCGAGGGGCGCGGCACGGAAAAGATCATGGCGCGGCTGGCCGGACTGCCGCAGGTGATGGCGGTGCATTCGACCAACGGCGGCTGGGATCTGATCGTCGAGATCGGTACCGGAACGCTTGAGGCGCTGGATGCGGTACTGTTCACGATCCGCCGGATGGAGGGTGTGACGCGGTCGGAAACCAATCTTTTGCTGTCGACCCGGCGCGCGGCGCTCCGCTAGGTCCGGCGGGCTGCAGCGATCCATATCCCGACAACGATCAATGATAACAGGGCGTTCCAGCCCGCCATTGACAGGCCCAGGAATTGCCAGCTGATCACGTCGCACATTACAAGGCGGGGCGTGTCCGTCGACAGCAGATCGCCGGTGATCTGGCCGCTGCCGGTGCAGGTCGACGGGCCAAGCCACCACTTCTGTTCGACGCCGGCGTGATAGACACCGACCAGCGCCGTAGTCAGCGCGGCCAGAGCGCCAAGCCAGGCAAGCCCGCGGTTGCCAATGGACAGCGCGATGACACCGATCAGGATCGCCGCCGCATGCGGCCAGCGCTGCCACAGGCACATCACGCAGGGCGGATATCCGAGGGCCTGAAACAGGAACGCGCCGCCCAGCAGCGCCACTGATCCGGCAGTGGCCATGAGCACAAGAATGCGTGAGGTCATAGATATTTCACCAGGAAGAAGCCGCCGATAAGGATGACACAAAAGACGGCAAAGACCAGACCCAGCCGCCGTTCAATGAAATCGCGGATAGGAGCACCGAATTTCCATAACAGAGCGGCAACCAGAAAAAAGCGCAAGGCCCGCGCGATCACCGCCGCAATGATGAAAATTGGCAGCGACAGGCCGGTCGCGCCGGATGCAATGGTGATCACCTTGAAGGGGAATGGCGTTACTCCGGCAATCAGCACCGCCCAGGCGCCGTAGTCATTGAACCGACGGGCAAAATCATCAAACGCCGCGGCCTTGCCATAGAATTCAAGAATCGGCTGGCCCAGCGACTCGAACAGACCCCAACCGATGTAATAGCCAAGCAAACCACCCAGCACCGAGGCAAGGGTGGCAACGGCTGCAATCAGGAACGCACGCGACGGGCGGGCAATGATCATCGGAATCATCAGCACATCGGGTGGTATCGGAAAGAACGACGATTCGACGAAGGCCACCACGGCCAGCGCCCAAAGGGCATAGCGATGATCGGCCAGAGACAGGGTCCAGTCATAAAGGCGGCGGATCATCGGCTGCTCGCATGTTGTTTTCGCTCTTAGGCCACGGTGTCGCGGCATGGTCAACCTTGCGCGAGCGGGGCAGGTGGATAGAGTTAGGCAAGGTGTGGGAGGTTGTGCGATGAAATGGCAGGGACGGCGCGGCAGCAGGAACATTCAGGACCGTCGGCGTAGTGGCGCGGCGTCCGTCGGCGGGGTCGGCGGCGTCGGGGCCATCTTGCTGCTTTTGGCGGGATGGTATTTTGGCGTCGATGTGAGCGGCTTTATCGATACTAGCGGCGGGATCGGAGGCAGCCAGTCTGCCGAGATCACGCCGGAAGACGAACAGGCCGCCGCATTCGTCTCGGTCACGCTGGCCGATACCGAAGAAGTCTGGACCGACATCTTTCGCAATCAGGTCGGTCAGGCGTTCGTGCCGCCGACGCTGGTGCTGTTCAAAGGCGCAACCCAGTCCGCCTGCGGTGGCGCCAGCGCCGCCAGCGGCCCGTTCTATTGCCCCGGCGACAAGCAGGTTTACCTCGACACCGATTTCTTTGTGGTCATGAAGCGCCAATTGGGTGCCAATGGCGACTTTGCCGAGGCCTATGTCGTGGCGCATGAAATCGGCCATGCGGTGCAGGATCAGCTTGGCATCCTTGGTCAGGCCAACCAAATCCGCAGCCAAGCTTCCGAAACTGAAAGCAACGCGATTTCGGTTCGCGTCGAACTTCAGGCCGACTGCTTTTCCGGTATCTGGGCAGCAGCAGCACAGGACCAGTTCGGCAGCCTCGAACGCGGTGACATCGCCGAGGCGATGAATGCCGCCAAGCAGATCGGCGACGACACCCTGCAACGCAATTCCGGTCGGACGGTGCAGCCGCATACCTTCACCCACGGCACGTCGGATCAGCGGCAGCGCTGGTTCCAACGCGGCTACGAAAGCCGTGATCTGACGCAATGCGACACGTTTTCGGCCAACCAGTTGTGACAACAGGGTACTGACGCGCAGGACCGTTGACGCGGCCCGCGGGCGCGGCTAATCAACCGTTCACACCGGGCCGGTGTGGCGGAATGGTAGACGCAGGGGATTCAAAATCCCCCGATGGCAACATCGTGTGGGTTCGAGTCCCTCCACCGGCACCAGATCAAGCTGATTTTCCCATCGAATCGCCAAAGCTGTTCGTCATGCGAACAATCATGCGTTGATTCGCGGATTGGACCGATTTCGAGGACAGTCGGTCAGTTTTGCCGCCATCATATGGCCACATTCGCCCATGTTAACAAACCATCCACAAGAATTTCCGGATGCTCAACAATGCCGCGATTGACTAGCCCTGAGGTTGTAGCGAAACCCGGACCTGGGCCAAATTGCCCTTGCAAAAAGGGATCGGACAATCGCCGCGGAAACAATCAGGCCGTTAACCAACGCCGACAAAGATCAATTATTCATCAAACTGCGATTCGCACACGCCTGATTGCCAAAGTGTGAACACTTTTTCCTTTTTCCGGGCGGAACTAGGCATTAATCAGAAATAGCCCCTCTGGGGGCAATCGACATTCGGGTGGTCGCGTTCATGCGCAGTGCGCCTGGGTTGATTGGCGTCTGTCGTTTTTGGAACCCTGGCTGACGCATTCGGGACGCTGCGGCGGCCCAACCGCATCCGGGCGGAGGTGGTCTGGCCCGGCGGGGCCACCAATGAAGATTATCGGGGCGGTCTGTGGCTGTGTCTCGGTGTGTGGAGTAGGTAGGAGTAGGTAAATGACGACGCCAACGTTCAGCAGTTACAGGTGGTGTGACAGCCAGGGCCAGTGGCACCACGGCTATCCGCCATCGCAGAGCACCTACACCGCGATACATGGTTGCGATTCCCGCGGGAATTGGAAAAATTGCACACCGCCGCAGCTGGACGGGACAGTCGAGGGCACCGCTGGCAACGACATCATCGACATCGCCTATACCGGTGATCCGCAGGGCGACCGGGTGGATAGAAACGATGCCATCCTGCCGGGTGCAGCACCGAACGACGATCTGATCTATGGTTACGGCGGCAATGATCTGATCAAGGCCGGGCTCGGGAACGACAAGGTCTATGGTGGGTCCGGCAACGACACCATATTCGGCGAGGCGGGCAATGACGTCATTTATGGCGGCAAAGGCGATGACAGCATTGACGGCGGCGAAGGCAACGACATCCTTTACGGTGACGCAGGCAACGATATTCTGATCGGCGGTCGTGGCAATGATACTGTCTATGGTGGCGACGGCAATGACCGGATCGACACCCGCAATACCGTCAACCCGTTGCCCGACAAGGGCTATCCTGGACTATACCCGGCAGATGCCGATGCCTACAACGACCGCGACGTCGTTTATGGCGGGGCCGGTGACGACAGGATCTATACCGGCGACGATAAAGACACGATCTTTGGCGGCACCGGCAACGACTATATCGACGCCGGGATCGACGACGATTCGATTGATGGCGGCGATGGCAACGACACGATCATCGGCGGCGAGGGCAACGATGTCATCAACGGCGGTGCCGGCGACGACGTCATCTATGGCGGCCTCGACATGTCGTTCCCTGACGCGATCAACATTCCTGACGATGCGGGCGATCTGCGCCCGGACAATGGCATGGACACAATCTTTGGCGGGGCCGGCAACGACATCATATTTGGGATGGACGACGACGACACCATTTACGGTGGCACCGGCACCGATGTCATAGACGGTGGTGTCGATGACGATGTGATCTACGGCGACGATGGCGACGACACGCTGACCGGTGGTCAGGGCAACGATCTGATCTATGGCGGCTTTGGGTCTGACCGGATCATTGGCGGCAATGGCGGCGACGACGTTGTTGGTGGCGAGGATCCGGACGGGTCTGATGTCGACGTGCTGGACCTGACCGGGTCAGACGTTGACAAGATCGTCTATCTGGTCCGGCCGGATGGCACGACAGATTCCGAGGCCGGAACGGTTCATTTCACCGACGGCACAACGATGACCTTCTCGGAAATCGAGAATGTGATTCCGTGCTTTACGCCGGGTACAATGATCGCGACCCCCAAAGGCGAGCGTCTTGTTGAGGAATTGGTCGAAGGCGACCGCATCATCACCCGAGACAACGGTATTCAGGACATCGCCTGGGTTGGCCACAAAGTGATGAGTGGCGAGGCCCTGAAAGCAAGTACGCATCTGCGCCCGGTGCTGATCAAGGCCGGCAGCCTGGGCAATGGCCTGCCCGAACGCGACATGATGGTTTCACCCAACCACCGCATGCTGGTCGCATCCGACCTCACGCAGCTTTACTTTGATGAGCGGGAAGTTCTGGCCGCCGCCAAACATCTGGTGGGCAGCGCCGGGGTTGATACCGCCAAAGTGTCGGCGACGACCTACATCCATTTCATGTTTGAACGTCACGAGGTGGTACTGGCCAACGGTGCATGGACCGAAAGTTTTCAGCCGGGTGATTACAGCCTCAAGGGTCTGGGCAATGCCCAGCGGAACGAGATATTCGAGCTTTTCCCCAATCTGAAATCGCAGGTTGGTCTGCTGGGCTATCAGTCTGCCCGCAAGTCGCTCAAGAAACACGAGGCGCGCCTGCTGGTGCGCTGAGTCAAAGGATGCAGCACGCCGGGGAACCATCGCCCGGCCGTTGACAGGAGGACAAAGGGCCTCCTG
>JBBKXP010000108.1:0-3401 GCA_037969545.1 Paracoccaceae bacterium
TCTCGGCGCCAAGACCGGCCGCGACGGTGTTGGCGGTGCCACGATGGCGAGTGCCGAGTTTGACGACACCATCGAGGAAAAGCGCCCCACGGTGCAGGTCGGCGACCCTTTCACCGAAAAGCGGCTGATGGAGGCCTGTCTGGAACTGATGGCAACGGGTGCCGTCATTTCCATTCAGGACATGGGCGCGGCGGGGCTGACCTGTTCGGCGGTGGAAATGGGTGACAAGGGCGGTCTGGGCGTGCGCCTGAACCTTGACGCGGTGCCGCAACGCGAAACCAACATGACCGCCTACGAAATGATGCTGTCGGAATCTCAGGAACGGATGCTGATGGTTCTGCGCCCGGAACGCGAAGCTCAGGCCCGCGCCGTGTTCGTCAAATGGGACCTCGACTTTGCCATCGTCGGTGAAACCATTGCCAAGGATCGGTTCATCGTCATGCACAAGGGACAGGTCATGGCCGACCTGCCGCTGGCGACACTTTCCGGCTCAGCCCCCGAATACGACCGCCCCTGGGAGCCGACTCCCCCTGCCGCGCCTTTGGGAAACGTACCCGCCATCGACCCCATCGCCGGGCTCAAGGCGCTGATCGGGTCACCGAACTATGGTGCAAAAACATGGGTCTATGAACAATACGACAGTCAGGTCATGGGCGATACGGTGCGCAAGCCGGGGCTGGGTGCGGGGGTGATCCGGGTACACGGCACGCCAAAACTTTTGGCCTTTACCAGCGACGTGACGCCGCGCTACGTCTTTGCCAACCCCGTCGAGGGCGGCAAGCAGGCGGTGGCCGAGGCCTATCGCAACCTGACCGCGGTCGGGGCGAAACCGCTGGCCAGCACCGACAACCTGAACTTTGGCAACCCGGAAAAGCCCCGGATCATGGGGCAACTGGTCGGGGCCATTCAGGGGATCGGCGCGGCAGTTGCCGCGCTCGACATGCCCATCGTGTCGGGCAACGTGTCGCTATACAACGAAACCGATGGGACTGGTATCCTGCCGACACCGACCATCGGCGCTGTTGGCTTGATCGCCCATATCGGCCAGATGATTGGTGGCGTCGCGCAGGACGGCGACTTGGCCATCCTGGTCGGCACCACCTTTGGCCACCTTGGGCAATCGGCGCTGCTGGCAGAGGCGTTCGGGCGCGCCGTAGGCGACGCCCCCCCCGTCGACCTGACGGCCGAGAGAAAGCACGGCGATTTCATCCGCGCAAACCATGCCCGGATTCGCGCCTGCACCGATCTGTCTGACGGCGGGTTGGCACTCGCCGCCTTTGAACTGGCCGCCGCGGGCGACATTGGAGTCATTTTGGATAGCGACGACATCGCGACGCTGTTCGGCGAAGATCAGGCGCGTTATCTTGTCGCCTGCACACCCGAAAGCGCTGCAGCCTTGCTAGCGGCGGCGCAAAAGGACGGGGTGCCTGCTTCACGTGTCGGCAGTTTCGGCGGCACGTCGTTCGCCTGTGCAGCCGCGTCGGCCCCCCTCGCCGACTTTCTGACCCTCTATCGCACTTCCTTTGCTGCAGCCGTCGGTTGACCTTTGACGCAACGCGCCGCCTTGAAGCACCGGCCCCGACCGATTACCTTGTTCATCAACGACAAAGGACACCCCCGATGGCGATGACCGCGCAAGACATCGAAGACCTGATCCGCGCCGCCTTTCCGGCGGCACGGGTGCATGTCGAAGGTGACGACGGCGCCCATTTCGCCGCCGAGGTGATCGACGAAAGCTTTCGCGGCCAGAACCGGGTGCAGCAGCAACGCGCCGTCTATGCCGCCCTCAAGGGCAAGATGGACGGCAGCGCCGGTGAATTGCACGCGCTGGCGCTGACGACGAAGGTGCCGGAATAATGGGTTTTAAAATCATCTTTGCGGCGATTCTCTTTGTCGCTTTTCTTCTTGGGATATGGGGCATTTGGCGCTCCCGACACTCGAAATATCCACGCGGAACTGAACCCGGCAAAGGGTTTAGCCAACAAACGATAATGATGGGCGGCAGTCCCGGAACATTGAGCAGCTCCTACACAATGCGACACACCAAAGACCCGCAGGCGCATGCACGCGCCATGATGCCCCGAGAAAGAAAGACCGAGAAATGACCGCCGAAACCAAGATCAAAGACGCTGTGACCGCCAATGACGTGGTGCTGTTCATGAAAGGCACCAAGGAAATGCCGCAGTGCGGCTTTTCGTCCCGCGTGGCGGGCGTGCTGAATTACATGGGTGTCGCATTCGCCGATGTGAACGTGCTGGCCGATGACGAGGTTCGTCAGGGGATCAAGGACTATTCCGACTGGCCCACAATCCCGCAGCTTTACGTCAAGGGCGAATTCGTCGGGGGTTGCGACATCATCACGGAAATGACGCTGTCCGGCGAGTTGGATGCCTTGTTCGAGGCCAAGGGTGTTGCCTTTGACAAGGCCGCCGCCGACAAGATCCGCGAAAGCAACGGCTAGCCGGTCGCGGTGCAGTCCTGCAAGACGACCGCCTCGCTGCCATCAGTGCCGTCATGCCAATAAAGCGTGGCGGCGTGGCCTTTTGTCCACCAGACATAGTGCGATCCATCTGACGGATAGCCATAACGCACGCCTGATGCCGCCACCTCTTGCCAGAGCGTGATCTGCCGCCCGTCCAGGTTCAGGATCACCACCGCACCGGCGTCCGGGTCTGTCGATGTTTCGGTTACATAGATCGCAGGCACCGCGACGCCCCGTTCGCATAAATATGTCTGCTGGGCGATTGCAAGCGACGCCGCCGCCGGCAAAGGCGCGCACGCCAGCAAAAGGGTCGAAGCGGTGCGCGTGCAACGATTCATCCGGCAATCCGGGCTTCGACTTCGGCCGCCAACGCCTCGGCCCGCGCTGCAAGTTCGGCCAGAGTTTCGGTGACTTCGACGGGCACCACCGCAACCTCGATCGTTTCGGGGGGTTGAGACTCGCGGGTCGCCATCTCGGCCAACCGGGTTTCAGCGTCGCGCACCTTGTCTTCCATCGCGGCGGTCTTGTCGGCCAGCATCAGGCCGGCCATCAACAGCATCTTGGCCTCGGGAATCCGGCCGACCTGGCTCGAAAGGGCACTTGCTTCGGTGTCCAGCATCGCCGCTGCGGCATGCAGAAACGGTTCTTCGCCATCCTGACAGGCAACTTCGAAGGTTCGTCCGCCAATCCGGATTTCAACCTGTGGCATCAGCGGGACTCCTCGATCAGCGGGGTCAGGGCATCGATCACCAGATCGACCTCGGCGGCATCGGCGGAGCGCACCGCGCGCAAAGCGTCGAGTTCGGCCAGCATCGCCTTGTTGATCAGATGCGGCTCGGCAACGCCCTCGCTCAAGGCCTCGCGCAGCTTGGTATTATTGGCGCGTAATTCGGCATTGGCCTGGCGCAATTTCTGAATG
>JBBKXP010000109.1:0-6676 GCA_037969545.1 Paracoccaceae bacterium
CAGGCCAGAACCACGGTCAGCATCCCGAATGTCGACGCTGCAACCGCAGCATACTCCGGGTCAGGCAATCCACCCGCCAGCGTGACCAATCCGAGCGCCGTCGAATCCAGCAGGCCCATGAGGGCCAGCATTGGCCACATGCGGCGGGGCGGGCGCAATCCGACACGCGCGATCACGGCAGTGGCAATGACAACGAGAATCGCTGCCGTCCGCGCAATGATGATCACTGGGAAATCCGCGCCCGACCGGGTAGCAGCCTGCCCAAGTGCAAAGGTGATTGCAAAACCGACACCTGCCACAACAGACAACATGATGGCCCTGCCGCGACTTTTTCCCGATGCTCCATCGTCGGCCAACGCTGCGACCACTCCGATACCGCCGACAATGACATGGACCGCTGCAAGTTCGCCCAGACTGATCGGCACCCCACGCACCCATGCAGTCAAGAGTGTCAAGACCGGATAGGCGCCGATGACGGGCGCCACCAACCGCACGGGCCCGATTGCAAATGCGCCGTAAAGAGCCAGCGTCCCCAATCCGAAAGTTGCACCCGACGCCACTGCATAGGCCCAAGCCCCGCTGGTCATGTCGGCCCAGCCACCAAGGATCAGCGCTATTCCCAAGGCAGGCACAGCCCCGAAACCCAGGACCGCCACCAAGGCTGCGTGAGCACTGGTCCTTTGACTGACCAGCCGGACACAAAGATCATGAACCGCCCAGGCAAGTGCGGCGACAAGGCCAAAGATCAGCGACTGCATGACATACTCTCCGCAGGCCAACGTAGTGGCAGATCGCGCTTCTGGCTGTCCAAGCGATAAGTGGTGCTGTGAGAGAGGATTGAACTCTCGACCTCACCCTTACCAAGGGTGTGCTCTACCACTGAGCTACCACAGCGTCCGTGCGGGCCAATTAGCGGTATCTCCCCATTCGTGCAAGCCCCGACTGGACGGTTTTTGCGCCCGCTGCTACTAGGGCGGACATGGAGCAGAAATCAGGCGACAAGGGCGGGCGCAAGCCCCCCCTTACCCGCGAAGACCGGTTGAAAGCCGCACTCAAGGCCAACATGGCCAAGCGCAAGGCACAGGCCCGCGTTCGCATCGCTGCCAAGAACAAGAAAGAATAAGCTGACATGGATTCGATCATCGTCACCGGCGGCCACCCACTCAAAGGCAGGATTCACATCGCCGGCGCCAAGAACGCGGCACTCGCGCTGATGCCGGCCACGCTGCTGACCGAAGAACCGCTGACCCTGACCAACACACCGCGGCTGTCGGACATCGCGACGATGACGCAGTTGTTGCAATCGCTCGGCGCCGAAATCAGCGCCTTGCAGGACGGCAAGGTGCAGGCGATGTCGTCGCACGGCAAGGTTACGACCCACGCCGACTATGATATCGTGCGCAAGATGCGGGCGTCCAACCTGGTTCTCGGGCCACTTCTGGCCCGCGAGGGGCACGCCGTTGTCTCGCTTCCCGGCGGTTGCGCGATCGGGGCGCGGCCGATGGACCTGCACATTCAGGGGCTGACCGCGATGGGGGCCAAAATCGATCTAAAGGATGGTTACCTGCATGCCAAGGCGAAGGGTGGCAAGCTCAAGGGCGCGGTGATCGACTTTGCTTTCGCCTCGGTCGGCGCCACCGAGAATATCCTGATGGCGGCGACGCTGGCCAAGGGCACGACGGTAATCAACAATGCCGCCCGCGAACCCGAAATCGTCGATCTGGCGTCCTGCCTGCGCAAGATGGGGGCCCAGATCGAAGGCGAGGGGACCTCGACGATCACTGTGCAGGGTGTTGACCGCTTGGGCGGCGCGACGCATCAGGTGGTGACTGACCGGATCGAGCTTGGCACCTACATGCTGGCCCCGGTGATCGCCGGGGGCGAGGTGGAATGCGTCGGCGGACGGCTGGATCTGGTCGGAACTTTTGCCGAAAAGCTGGACGCGGCGGGGGTTTCCGTTGCACAGACCGACGCCGGTCTCAAGGTAAAACGCACTGGCGACCGCCCGCACGCAGTCGATGTCGTGACCCAGCCGTTTCCCGGTTTTCCCACCGATCTGCAGGCGCAGATGATGGCCATGCTCTGCACCGCCGAGGGGACATCGCTGCTGGAGGAAAAGATATTCGAGAACCGGTTCATGCACGCCCCCGAACTGGTCCGCATGGGGGCGGATATCGAGGTGCATGGCGGCATCGCCACGGTCAGGGGTGTCAAGCGGATGAAGGGTGCCCCGGTGATGGCGACCGACTTGCGCGCTTCGGTATCGCTGATCCTTGCCGGGTTGGCGGCTCAGGGCGAGACGCAAGTGAACCGGGTTTACCATCTGGATCGCGGCTATGAACATGTCGAGGACAAGCTGCGCGGCGTCGGGGCCAAGATCAAGCGGGTGCCGGGCCAATGAGTGACGCGCGGTTCGAGGATGGCGGCGATGCGCCTTTGCGGCTCAGGGCGCTGGACGCCGACGATCTGACGGTGCTGTCCGCACTTGTGCAGGACGCGGTGTTTCCAGCCTCCGAGATGATCTGGACCAGGAAAAAACGCCGGTTTGCCCTGTTGCTGAACCGCTTCCGCTGGGAAGACGTCAGCCGCGCCGGAACCCGGGCTCGCCCGGTCGAGCGGGTGCAATCGGTGCTGTTGGTCGAGGATGTGACGGCGGTGCAATCGCAAGGCGTGGCGCGCGGCGATGCGGATACGGTGCTGTCGCTGCTGTCTGTCGCCTTTGAGCCGGGCGCAGACGGCACCGGTCGGGTGCTGATGACGCTGGCCGGCGATGGCGCCGTGGCGCTCGAGGTCGAGGCGCTCGAGGTGGTCCTCAAGGACGTCACCCGGCCCTATGTCGCACCGTCACGCAAAACCCCCGACCATGGTGCATGATCCGGCAATTCTGGCGGCCCGTGCGGGCTGACTGGCAACGCAAACCCCAATGCCAGATTGCATTGAAGGCGTGCCGTTGCCCCGGTATGTGAAGGCGTCAGGGAGTTTTCGATGCCGCAGTTTCTTTCCACCGCCGATCCGGATTTCGAGGCGCGATTTGTCGCCTTGTTGGCGGCCAAGCGCGAGGACAGCCCAGATGTGGATGCCATCGTTGCGGAGATCATTGCTGATGTGCGCGGTCGTGGCGATGCAGCGGTATTGGAGCTGACGGCGCGGTTCGACAGGCTGCACCTGACGGCTGGGACGATGCGCTTTTCCATCGTCGAAATTGACGCCGCCTGCGCCGCCGTAGCGCCCGAAGATGCAGCCGCACTGGAATTGGCCGCCACCCGCATCCGCGCCTATCACGCCCGCCAGATGCCCGCCGATGCGCAGTGGACCGACGATGTAGGCGCGACCCTTGGCTGGCGCTGGACGCCCATCGGGGCGGCAGGGCTTTATGTGCCGGGGGGATTGGCGTCTTATCCTTCGTCGGTATTGATGAACGCGATCCCGGCCAAGGTGGCAGGTGTTGACCGTTTGGCGATGGTCGTGCCGACGCCGGACGGGGTTTGCAACCCTTTGGTTTTGCTGGCCGCGCGGATCGCCGGTGTCGACGAGATTTACCGCATCGGCGGCGCGCAGGCCATCGCGGCGCTCGCCTATGGCACCGCGACAATCACCCCCGTCGACAAGATAACCGGCCCCGGCAATGCCTATGTCGCCGCCGCCAAACGGCGGGTGTTTGGCAAGGTCGGCATCGATATGATTGCTGGTCCAAGCGAGATTCTGGTGATCGCCGATGCGGATAACGACCCCGACTGGATCGCCCTCGATCTGCTGTCACAGGCCGAACACGACGAAAGCGCCCAAAGCCTCTTGATCACCGACGATGCCGCCCTTGGTCAAGCTGTCGCTGCCGCTGTCGACAAGCGGTTGGAAACGCTGGAACGCCGTGCGATTGCCGGGGCCAGTTGGCGTGATTTTGGCGCGATTATCACGGTCAATGACATGGCGCAGGCGGTCGCGCTGTCCGACCGGATCGCGCCGGAACATCTGGAATTGTGTGTGGCCGACGCCACATTGCTGGCTGAACAGGTTCGCCATGTCGGGGCGATTTTCATCGGCGGTTGGACGCCCGAGGCGATCGGCGACTACATCGGCGGGCCGAACCATGTGCTGCCCACCGCCCGCTCGGCCCGGTTCTCAAGCGGTCTGTCGGTGATGGATTTTCTGAAACGCACCACACTGGCGCATATGACCCCTGCCGCCTTGCAGGCCATTGGCCCGGCGGCGACGCGTCTGGCGACCTCGGAAAGCCTGCAGGCGCATGGGTTGAGCGTGCAGGCCCGGCTGGATCGACTGAACGAGGGTTAGGGAATGCCGCTGAAAGAAGAATTGCAGACAATGTGTGACTCCTATTTCGCAGCCTACCGCGCCGGAGATGCGGCGGGTTGCGCGGCGGTGTTCACTGAAAACGGCATCCTCGTCTCGGCCTACGCGCCACCCGCGCGGGGCCGCGCAGCCATCGCCGACCTGCACCGGGAATGGACCGTCGAGGGCGAAGGCAAGACGATGACCGTCGTGGACTGCGCCGGATCGCCCGAGGCCGCGTGGTTCTTGGCCGAATTTGCCGAAGGGCAAGAAGCCGGCGCCGGACTGTCACTCTGTGGCTGTGTGCGCCAGTCCGGCGGACCGTGGCAGATCAAGACCTGCAGCGTGACCGGGGCCTGAGCCCTTGCCCAAACCCGTCCCGTCGGGCATCACGCCGGGGTGACATCGAAAGCCGCCCCATGACCCGCATTTCCCAGATTACCCTCGACGACGCCAACCTGCCGCCGCCGACGCCCGAGATCGAGCAGGAACGCAAGGTCGCAATGTTCGACCTCCTCGAGGACAACGCATTCGCCCTGCCGCCGCGCGACGGCAAGGCGGTGCCTGACGGGCCCTATCATCTGGCGCTGTCGATCCGGGAACGACGACTGGTCTTTGAAATCGCCACGGAAACAACCGAACCAGCGGGTGAATTTCATCTGTCTCTGGGGCCATTTCGGCAGGTGGTAAAAGACTACTTCCAGATCTGTGAAAGTTATTTCAGTGCGGTGAAAACTTTGCCGCCCAGCCAGATCGAAACCATCGACATGGCCCGGCGCGGCATCCACAACGAAGGTGCGCGAATCCTGCAGGAACGGCTCGACGGCAAGGCCGAGGTCGACACCGATACCGCTCGCCGCCTGTTCACGCTGATCTGCGTGCTGCATTTCGGGGGCTGACCGGGTGGACACCGCCAAGACATATCCGCCCCTGCCGCAGTCAGTACTGTTTTGTTGCGACTACAACGCGGTCCGCTCGCCGATGGCCGAAGGCATCATGAAAAAACTCTATGGAACCGAGGCCTACATTCAGTCTGTCGGTGTCCACAACGACCTGGAGATCGACGGCTTCGCAATCACAGTCTGTGCCGAAATTGGCGTCGAGCTGTCGCGCCACCGATCCCGCAGCTTTGACGAAATGGAAAACTGGGGCGACGACCTGTCGTCGTTCGACCTGGTGCTGGCGCTGTCCCCGGCCAGCCAGCGCCGCGCGCTTGACCTGACCCAGTTCTACCACCTCGACGTCGAATATTGGCCCATCCTTGACCCCACCGGGTTGGGCGATGGGCGCGAAACCCGGCTTGCCAGCTATCGGCAGACCCGCGACCAGATCATCGCGCGGCTGACCGAACGCTGGGGGCCCGCCCGGGATCTGACGAAATGAAAATTGCCGCCGCCGCCTACCGCCCCGAATGGCATCCCGATTGGGCCGCGATGTCGGCCAAACTGGACTCTTGGGTCGCCGATGCGGCCGCACAGGGCGCCGAACTTCTGATTTTTCCCGAGTATAGTGGGATCGAAGCGGTGCTGATCGGCCAAATCACCGCCGAACCCGACCCGATTGCTTGGCGCGACCGGATGGTTGTCGCCGCGGACCACTGGCGCGATCTGAATCTGGCGATGGCCCGCAAATACGGCGTCCACATCCTCGCCGGCAGCATCAATGCGCAGGCCGCGCAGGGCATCGTGAACCGGGCGTATTTCTGCGCCCCCGACGGGCATGTCGCGTATCAGGACAAGCTGATCATGACGCCCTATGAACGCACCAACATGCAGCTTGCCGTGGGCACCCGGATCAATGCGTTTGACACGGGCCTTGGCCGGATCGGCGTTCTGATCTGTTACGACATCGAGTTTCCCTTGCAGGCCCGCGTCTTGTTCGAAGCCGGGGCAAACATGATCCTTGTTCCCAGTGCCACCAGTTATCCCGCCGGATACACCCGCGTCAGCCAATCCTGCCGCGCCCGCGCGATCGAAGGGCAGTGTCTGATCATCCAGTCGCCCGTCCTCGGCCCGGTGCCGGGCTGCGAGATCGTCGAGGATGACGTCGGGGCCGCCGGGTTCTTTTGCCCGCCCGATTATGGCCTGCCCGACGACGGGATCATCGCGCTGGGGCCGATGAATGTGCCTGGCTGGGTCATTGCCGAGGTCGATCCGGGCCTCATTGCGGCGCCGCGCACATCCGGGCAGGTCGGCAACTATGCCCACTGGAGCGAACAGGATCACAGGGCCGCGAGCGTTACCCCCGTCAGACTGACCGATTAGCCCTTGAAAAACCTGTAACGCGGGCGCATTTAGACGCGGTTCGCGAATTTGGGCGGACGGATACAACTGGAGATCACATGGCCAAGGAAGAACTGCTCGAATTTCCCGGCGTCGTGAAGGAACTC